>NZ_JBWKWY010000048.1:0-28811 GCF_059422465.1 Pseudomonas sp. GW821-FHT01D09 | reverse complement strand
CGATAGCGGTGGGTCAGCCAACAAATCTGGCACTGATACACCGCTATCGCGGCGATGCGGCGACCCGACAAGCCCGCTCCCACACAAGCCCACCCCATATTGAATGTGTATAGCTGCCAAGACCGGTGTTTGCCGCAACCGGCAGAACTCCGCCGTTTTTCCGACTCGTCCTGCCCCTCCAATAATCCTTGATACGCCCCAACCCCTTGCCCCACCTGCCTTTCCCCGACTTTTAAAAAGTTGGTGCGCAAATTGCTAAAGACTCCTCAGTACATCGGTGGGCGGCAAACGTCCGTCAGTAAGAGGAATGAGCGTGGACAAGTACCTTTATGTGGCAATGACCGGCGCCAGCCAGAATGCACTGGCGCAAAAGGCCCATGCCAACAACCTGGCGAACATTTCCACCAACGGTTTTCAGCGTGACCTGGAACAGGCCCGCTCGATGCCGGTGTTTGGTGACAGCTTTCCGGCGCGGGCGTTTGCCTTGACCGAGCGCCCTGGCACTGACTTTTCCCCCGGCTCAATGGTCGAGACCGGCCGGGACCTGGACGTTGCCGTCGGCGGCGATGGCTGGATCGCCGTGCAAACTCCCAATGGCGGTGAGGCCTACGTGCGCACCGCGAGCATGAATATCGATGCGCTGGGCGTGCTGCGGGCCGGCAACGGGATGCCGATCATGGGCAATGGCGGGCCGATTTCGGTGCCGCCCGAGCAGAAGGTCGAAATCGGCGAAGACGGCACCATCAGCATCCGCGCCATGGGCGAAGGCCCGCGGGTGATGGCGGAAGTGGACCGCATCAAGCTGGTCAAGCCGGACCTGGCTAACATGACCAAGGGCCTGGACGGCGCGATCCACACCAAGGACGGCCAGCCGGCGGTGGCCGATGCCAGCGTCAAGGTGAATTCGGGCTTTTTGCAGTCGAGCAACGTCAATGCCGTCGAAGAAATGACGGCGGTGCTGGCCCTGTCCAAGCAGTTTGAATTGCACGTGAAAATGATGAACAGCGCCAAAGAAGACGACCAGGCCATGACCCGCGTCATGCAGATGAGCTGATTGCAGCGTCACTGATTACTAATTTCGTAACGCGGCGCCAACAAACAGGCGCACGAAGGAGAACAGCATGCTTCCGGCTCTATGGGTTGCCAAAACCGGTCTGTCCGCCCAGGACACCAACCTGACCGTTATTTCCAACAACCTGGCGAACGTTTCGACCACGGGCTTCAAACGTGATCGCGCCGAGTTCCAGGACCTGCTCTATCAGATCAAGCGCCAGCCGGGTGCCCAGTCGACCCAGGACAGCGAACTGCCGTCGGGCCTGCAAGTGGGGACCGGTGTGTCCATCGTCGGCACCCAGAAGAACTTCACCGCCGGCAACCTGCAGCAGACCAACCAGCCGCTGGACATGGCCATCAACGGTCGTGGTTTCTTCCAGATCCTGCAGCCGGATGGCACTACTTCCTACACCCGTGACGGTACTTTCCACCTGGACTCCAATGGCCAGGTGGTAACCGCCAACGGTTTTGCCCTGGAGCCGGCGATTGTCGTGCCCAACGATGCCCAGACCTTCACCGTCGGCACCGATGGCACCGTGTCGGTCACCATCGCCGGCAACCCGGCCTCGCAAGTGATCGGCAACCTGCAGACCGCCGACTTTATCAACCCGGCCGGCCTGCAAGCCACCGGTAACAACCTGTTCCTGGAAACCGCCTCCAGCGGCGCGCCGCAAGTCGGCACCCCGGGCCTCAATGGGTTCGGCACCACCCTGCAAAGCACCCTGGAAACCTCCAACGTCAGCACCGTGGAAGAGATGGTCAACATGATCACCACCCAGCGTGCCTACGAAATGAACTCCAAGGTGATCTCCACCGCCGACCAGATGCTTTCGTTCGTTACGCAGAATCTGTAATCCAGTCTAAGGGGCGCCCATAAGGCGCCTGCAACACCGTGAGGTAAAGGTCATGAGTCGCTTTGTTTCTGTTCTGGCATTGAGTGGGATTGCCGTGCTCGCGGGCTGTGTCGCGCCGACGCCAAAACCCAATGACCCGTACTACGCGCCGGTGTTGCCGCGCACGCCGCTGCCAGCGGCGGCCAACAATGGCTCGATCTACCAGGCCGGTTTTGAACAGAACCTGTACAGCGACCGCAAGGCGTTCCGGGTCGGGGATATCATCACCATCACCCTCAACGAGCGCACCACGGCGAGCAAGAATGCCAACTCCCAGGTGGCCAAGAACAGCAAGACCGGCATCGGCCTGACCTCGCTGTTTGGCGGTGGCTTGAACACCAACAACCCCCTGGGCAGCGGTGACCTGAGCCTGGACGTGGGCTACAGCGGCGACCGCGCCACCAACGGCAGCAGCAAGGCCGGGCAGGGCAACAGCCTGGTGGGTTCGATCACCGTGACCGTCGCCGATGTGCTGCCCAACGGCATCATTGCCGTGCGCGGCGAGAAGTGGATGACCCTCAACACCGGTGACGAACTGGTGCGCATTGCCGGCATGGTGCGCGCGGACGATATCGCCACCGACAACACGGTGCCGTCCACACGGATTGCCGATGCACGCATTACCTATTCGGGTACGGGTTCGTTTGCCGACGCCAGTCAGCCGGGTTGGTTCGACCGTTTCTTCCTTAGCCCGCTGTTCCCTTTCTAGGTGATCACTTTGAACCTTAAACAGCTGATGGCGGCGGTGTTGTTGCTCTCCCTGAGCGTCGCTGCCCAGGCCGAACGCCTGAAGGACATCGCCAGTATTTCCGGGGTGCGCACCAACCAGTTGATCGGCTACGGCCTGGTGGTGGGCCTCAACGGCACGGGCGACCAGACCACCCAGACCCCGTTCACCCTGCAGACCTTCAACAACATGCTCTCGCAGTTCGGGATCAAAGTGCCGCCAGGCTCGGGCAACGTGCAGCTGAAAAACGTCGCGGCGGTGTCGATCAGTGCCGACCTGCCGGCATTCTCCAAGCCGGGGCAGGTGGTGGACATCACCGTCTCGTCCATCGGTAACTCGAAAAGCCTGCGCGGCGGCACTTTGCTGATGACCCCCCTTAAAGGTATCGACGGCAATGTCTACGCCATCGCCCAGGGCAACCTGGTGGTGGGCGGGTTTGATGCCGAAGGGCGCGACGGCTCGAAGATCACCGTCAACGTGCCATCGGCCGGGCGGATTCCGGGTGGCGCCACCGTGGAGCGCACCGTGCCCAGCGGGTTCAACCAGGGCAACAGCTTGACCCTGAACCTCAACCGTTCGGATTTCACCACCGCCAAGCGCGTGGTCGACAAGATCAACGACATGCTCGGCCCGGGCGTGGCCCAGGCCATCGACGGCGGCTCGATCCGCGTGACCGCGCCGCTGGACCCCAGCCAGCGTGTGGACTACCTGTCGATCCTGGAAAACCTTGAGGTTGACCCGGGCCAGGCGGTGGCCAAAGTCATCATCAACTCACGTACCGGCACCATCGTGATCGGGCAGAACGTCAAGGTATCGCCAGCGGCCGTGACCCACGGCAGCCTGACCGTGACCATTACCGAAGACCCGATTGTCAGCCAGCCCGGGCCGTTGTCCGGTGGCCAGACTGCCGTGGTCCCGCGTTCGCGGGTCAATGCCCAGCAAGAAGCCAAGCCGATGTTCAAGTTCGGCCCCGGCACCACCCTGGATGAAATCGTGCGTGCGGTGAACCAGGTGGGCGCGGCGCCCGGCGACTTGATGGCGATCCTTGAAGCCCTGAAACAGGCCGGCGCCTTGCAAGCCGACCTGATCGTGATTTGAGGCCATGGCCATGGACATGCGCAAGAGCGGTATCGCCAGCACGGCAGACTCGGGTTCCTACTCCGATCTGAACCGGCTTAACCAGCTCAAGTTCGGCGACAAGAACAGCGACGGCAACATGCGCAAAGTGGCGCAGGAATTCGAGTCGCTGTTTCTCAACGAGATGCTCAAGTCCATGCGCTCGGCCACCGATGCCCTGGGCAAGGACAACCCGCTGAACACGCCGGCGGCCAAGCAGTATCAGGAAATGTACGACCAGCAACTGGCCGTCTCGCTGTCCCGCGAGGGCGGTGGTATCGGCCTGGCGGACGTGCTGTTGCGCCAGATGCAAAAGAACCAGCCGGTGGCAGGGCAGGCCTCGACCTTGCAGGGCCCAGAGGCGGTCGAGAAGAAAGTCGACGTGCCGACGCCGATTGCCGCCGGCACCCTGGCCGATGGTCCGCTGGGCCGCGCCAATGGCCAGCGGGCGCTGTGGGCGGCGCGGGTCGAGGTGGCGCCGCGGGCCGATGACGGCACCGTGCACAATGATATGGCGCTGATGAACCAGCGGCGCATCGCCTTGCCGAGCAAGCTCACCGATCGCCTGCTGGCCGGTATTGTGCCGGGCGTCGAGGCGCCCGGCACCGCCAAGGCTGCGCCATTGCGCAACAGCGCCGCCGAAGATGGCGTGATCAACGGCGCGGCGCGTACCTTTGCCGCCCGCGATTCGCGCATGCAGATCTACGGTCGCGCCGTGGCCCAGCCACCGCTGGCCCCGGCGAAAAAAGCCTTCAGCTCCCAAGACGAGTTTGTCGCCACCATGCTGCCCATGGCCAAGCAGGCGGCCGAGCGCATTGGCATCGACCCGCGCTACCTGGTGGCCCAGGCCGCCCTGGAAACCGGCTGGGGCAAATCGGTGATGCGCCAGCAAGACGGCAGCAGCAGCCACAACCTGTTTGGCATCAAGGCCGGCCAAAGCTGGCAGGGTGCCCAGGCGCGGGCGATTACCAGCGAGTTTCGCAATGGCGAGATGGTCAAGGAGACGGCGCAATTCCGTTCCTACGGCTCTTACCAGGACAGCTTCCACGACCTCGTGACCCTGCTGCAAAGCAATGAAAGATATAAAGAAGTGCTGAAGTCGGCCGATAACCCCGAACAGTTTGTACGCGAGTTGCAAAAGGCCGGTTATGCAACGGATCCAGACTACGCCAGCAAGATTTCGCAGATCGCCAAAACCATGAACAGTTACCAGAACTACGCTGCCGCTGGCGCATCCACTCATTTATAAGGTTTGAACCATGGGTTTGCTCAATATCGGGATGTCAGGACTCAATGCGGCTCAGGGATCGCTTGCGACCTTGAGTAACAACATTGCCAACGCCAAGACCCCTGGCTACTCACGTCAACAGACCACGCAGACGGCCAACGGCTTGACCGGGAGCGGCGGTGTGTTCGTGGGCACCGGCACGACGCTGTCGGATGTGCGCCGGGTGTATAACCAGTTCCTCGATACCCAGTTGCAGACCACCACATCGTTGAATTTCGACGCCAAGGCTTACCTGGACCAGATCGGTTCGGTGGACAAGCTGCTGTCCGACAAGTCCACTGGAGTCGGTGCGGCCTTGAACAGTTTTTTCGCCGCGTTGCAGACGTCTTCGGCAAACCCCAGCGACAACTCCGCGCGCCAGTTGGTCCTGACCATTGCCCAGACCCTGGGCAACCGCTTCAACTCGATTGCCAGTGAACTGAACAAACAGAAAGAAGGCATCAACAGCCAACTGGAGACCATCACCGGCCAGGTCAATCAACTGACGTCGTCGATTGCCTCCCTCAACCAGCAGATCTCCCAGGCCAAGGGCCAGGGCAATGGCGAGCCGGCGAACCTGCTGGATGCGCGCAACGAAGCCGTGCGCTCGCTCAATGAGTTGGTGGGGGTCAAGGTCACCGAGTCGGAAGGTCACTTCAATGTGTCCCTGGGCACCGGCCAGACCCTGGTGGCGGACGGTGTCTCCAACAAGCTGTCGGCCGTGCCGAGCCGCGATGACAAGAGCCAGTACTCGATCATGTTGGCCAGTGCCGGGCAGCAGATGGACGTCAGTTCGGTGATCAGCGGTGGCACCATCGGTGGCTTGCTGCGTTATCGCCAGGATGTGCTGATGCCGGCCATCAACGACCTGGGGCGTACCGCCATGGTCGTCGGCGAAGCGATCAATACTCAGTTGGGCCAGGGCCTGGATGCCAACGGGCAGTTTGGCGGCGCGCTGTTCAATGACATCAACAGTGCGTTTGCCATCGGCCAGCGCAGTGTCGGCGGCCCGAACAATAGTGCGGGCTCCGGCAACCTCAATGTCACGATCACCGACACCAGCAAACTGAGCACCTTTGACTACAAGGTGACGTTCAGCGACGACAAGATGTACACCGTGCTGCGTTCGGACGGTAAGTCCATGGGCACCTACGACATTACCCAGACACCACCGCAAATCGACGGTTTCACCCTGGCCCTAGATGGCAAGGGGCCGGTGGCCGCAGGCGATACGTTCAAGGTCAGCCCGACCGCCGGTGGCGCGATGGACCTCAAGGTGGTGATGACTGACCCCAACAAGCTGGCGTTTTCTGCGCCGCTGCTGGCCGAGGGCAACAAGAACAACAGTGGCACCGGCGTGTTCGGTGCGCCGACCCTGAGCTTGCCCCTGGATATCCATGGCGGCGCCGGCACCGCGCAGCTGGAAGCGGCGATCAAGGGCTCGATGCCGGTCAAGATGACCTTTGGCAAGCCTGCCGCCGATGGCACCCAGAGCTATGTGATCAATAACGCCCAGGGCCAGCCCATTGGCACCGGCACCATCGTGCCGGGCCAGGACAACAAACTGACGATCAAGGTGCCGTACGTCGATGCCAATGGCGACCCGCAGACGTTCGGGGTCGACACGGTGATCCGCGGCGAACCGAAGGCGGACGACAGCTTCACCGTATCGTTCAACAGTGGCGGCAAACTGGACAACCGCAATGCCCTGCAATTGCTCGACCTGCAAACCCGCAAGACTGTGGGCGCCACCGATGGCAATGCCGGCGTGAGCATGAGCACCGCGTACAGCCAGTTGGTGTCGTCCGTGGGCGGCAAGGCCAGCCAGGCCAACGTCGATAACAACGCCACCGGCGCCATGCTCGCGGCGGCCACGTCCAATCGCAGCTCGGTGTCCCAGGTCAACCTGGATGAGGAGGCCGGCGATATGATCCGTTTCCAGCAGTACTACACCGCGTCGTCGCAGATCATTAAAGCTGCGCAAGAAACCTTCAGCACGCTGATCAACAGCCTTTAAGGGAGTTTGAGACGATGCGTATCTCGACCGAACAGTATTTCAACACCACGACTGCGCGTTATACCAATAACTTCTCCAACGTCACCAAGACCCAGCAGCAGATCGATTCCGGCGTACGCATCCAGACGGCGGCAGATGATCCGGTGGGCGCGGCGCGTTTGCTGTTGCTGCAACAGCAGCAGGATATGTTGGGGCAGTACGCGGGCAATATCAGCAGCATGAAAAACTCGCTCAACAGCGAGGAAAGCGTGCTCGACGGCATCAACACCGCCCTGCAACGGGCCGGTGAACTGTCCCTCAAGGTCGCCGGCAAGGGCGGTGGCGGCATCAGTGACGACGACCGTAAGGCCGTAGCGGCCGAGATCGGTGAGATCGAGAAGCAGGTGTTGAGCCTGCTCAACAGCAAGGATTCGTCCGGCCATTACCTGTTTGCCGGCGGCAAGAGCGACACCCCGCCGTACGCTCGCAACAGCGACGGCACCTACAGCTATCAGGGGGATGAAACCCCCCTGAGCCTGAAGGTTTCCGACACCTTGTCGATGGTGGTCAACGACACTGGCAAATCGATCCTGGAAGGCACGGTCAACGCGGGGCGTACCCAGGCGACCGGTTCGGTCAACGATGGCAAGGTCCTGGTTTCGGGCGGGATCGTTACGTCGCCGTCGACCTATGACAGCAGCTTCACTGACGGCCAGCCGTACAAACTGACCTTCCTCAGCAGCACCGAATACACCGTGACGGATGCGACGGGCAATGACATCACCGCGCAAACCCCCGGCAACGGCAAGTTCGATGCGACCAAGGAGGGCAGCGCTTCGGTCACCGTGCGCGGCGTGACCTTTGATATCGACCAGAACCTCGGCGACGCCAAGCCCGGCGCAGAGGCGGATGCGGTGTACAAGGACCGGGTGTTCACCCTGGAAGGCAAGCCGGACAGCTTCAGTGTCTCGCGCACGCCCAGCAACGCCTCCTCGGCGCAACTGTCGGCCGGGGCTGTCACCAGCCAGGCGGATTACAGCAGCACCTTCCCGAACAAGGGCGCGGTGATCAAGTTCACCTCGGCCACGGCGTACGAGGTGTATGCCCAGCCGATCACCGCCGACAGCACGCCGGTGTCCAACGGCAATGTGGTCCCGGGTACGCCCGCCCAGCCAGGGCCGCCACCTGTGCCGGCCACGCCGGATACCATCACGGCGGCGGGCGTGACGTTCAACATTACCGGCGCCCCCGGCAGTGGCGATCAGTTTGCGGTAGGTTCCAATACCCACAAGACGCAAAATGCGCTGGATACCCTCAGCCAGTTGCGCCAGGCCCTGGAAACCCCGTCCGACGGCGACCCGATTGCCCAGGCCAAGCTGACCGACGTGGTCAACTCGGCGATTACCAACCTTAAGGCCTCCCAGGCCCAGGTTGACGGCGTACGGGGCTCCATCGGGGCGCGGCTGAACACACTGTCGATCCAGGAAACCGAGAACACCAGCATGGTGCTGGCCAACAAGTCGACCACCGCCGCCATTGGCGATACCGATGTGGCCACGGCCTCGATTGACCTGGCGTTCCAGAAGGCAATGCTGGAGGCCTCGCAGCTGGCCTTTGTGAAAATCTCCCAGTTGAGCCTGTTCAGCCGGATGTAATCGGCCCGGCAAGACCCGGCGGCTCACCCTGGAAACAGGGTGGGCCGTTGTCGTTTCTGGCGCAGGCTTTTAAACAAAGCGCACAAAAATGAGTGACCTATGAGTCATAAAGCGCATCTTCACTGTATCGTGTGAAAAGGCCAGGGCATCTTTCAGGTCCAGGTCAAGGCGACTTCGATGGTTTTTTGCGGGGTTATCCCCTTTATTGTCAGCGCTCCTGAAGGGTTTTCAGGGGTGTTCTCCAGCTATTTTGTATTGGGAAGCCACAATGATTGGCATAAAAAGCATCGCCAGCTACGTGCCGGCAGAAGGGCTGGACAACTACGCCCAGGGTGCCAAATTCGCCAAGGATGAAGAGTTCATCATTGGCAAGATCGGTTCGGCATTCCTGCCACGCAAGGAGGCTGGCCAGGAAACCTCTGATCTGTGCGTCGAGGCGGTCAACGCCTTGTTTGCCAATAACCCTGGGCTCAAGCGCGAGTCGATTGACGCGCTGATCGTCGTGACCCAGAACGGCGACGAAGAAGGGCTGCCGCACACCGCCGCCATCGTCCAGGACAAGCTAGGCCTGCCGACCCACGTCGCGGCCTTCGATATTTCCCTGGGCTGCTCCGGCTATGTCTACGGCATCTACGCCATGAAGGGCTTTATGGAAGCTGCCGGCCTGAAAAACGGCCTGCTGGTGACCGCCGATCCGTACTCGAAGATCGTCGACCCGGAAGATCGCAACACCACCATGCTGTTCGGCGACGCCGCCACCGCCACCTGGATGGGCGAAGACGCTCCCTGGCAGCTGGGCAAGGCCAAGTTCGGCACCGACGGCTCCGGTGCGCCGCACTTGAAGGTCAGCGATGGCGTGTTCTTTATGAACGGCCGCCAGGTCTTCAACTTTGCATTGCTCAAGGTGCCGGCGCATTTGCACGAGTTGCTCAAAGAGTCGGACCTTGTGGCCGACGATATCGATGCGTTCTGCATCCACCAGGGCAGCGCGGCGATTGTCGATGCCGTGGCGCGGCGCTTTGAAGATGCGCCGGTGGAGAAGTTCATCAAGGACATGGTCGAGACCGGCAACACCGTGTCGTCGAGCATTCCGCTGCTGCTGGAAAAGCACGTGATGGATGCCGAGTGGAAACGCGTGGCCATCAGTGGCTTCGGGGTTGGCCTGTCGTGGGGTTCGGCGATTATCTATCGGCCGTGATGTTTTGATAGGCTGCATAAAAAACGCCCAGGGTCGAAAGATCATGGGCGTTTTTTTATGCGTGTATTGAGACGGTGTTCTGGCGCCAGTAACCCGTGATCACTGGCATTTTGACCATCTATAAGGCCTTGAAATACAGGGGGTGGCACAGGGCTAGCAAAAAAAATCAAAAAAATCCTCAAGCAACTTGCATTCACGACGATAACTATTACGAAGGTTCTCTAGGCCACACCCGGCGGTTGCCAGGGCCGGAAGCCGCAGTATCCAACTCACGAGGATTTCGTCATGGCAATGTCCGTAAACACCAACATCACTTCCCTGGGCGTCCAGAAGAACCTGAACAAAGCTTCCGACGCTTTGAGCCAGTCGATGAACCGTCTGTCTTCCGGCCTGAAAATCAACAGCGCCAAAGACGACGCCGCTGGCATGCAGATCGCCAACCGTCTGAACAACCAGGTCAAAGGCCTGAACGTTGCCATCGCCAACGCCAACAACGGCGTGTCGATTGCCCAGACCGCTGAAGGCGCAATGCAAGAATCCACCAACACCCTGCAGCGTCTGCGTGAACTCGCCCTGCAAGCGGCCAACGGTGATAAAAGCGACGCTGACCGTGTTTCCCTGCAACAAGAATTCACCGCTAAAGTCGGCGAGCTGAACCGTATCGCCAGCACCACCACCTTCGGTGGTCGTAACCTGCTCGACGGCTCGTTCAGCAACGTAGCGTTCCAGATCGGTGCCAACGCCAACGAGACTATCTCGTTCGGTATGACTGACATCAGCTCGACTGCTCTGAAAGGCAACTACAAAGAAGCTGCTGTAGATGGCACTGCAATGACTGGTCTGGCTGCTACTGCTACTGGCTCGGTACTGGGTGACAAGGCATCTAAAGTTGGTGCCGCCGCCGCTGCTGCTGTTGTTGCTGGTGACGCATTCACTATCAACGGTGTAACAATCAACCTGACAGCTGCTGGTGGTGCTGGTGCTGGTGGTACTGCTGCAGTAGCAGACATTAATGCTAAAACTGCTCAGACAGGCGTGACCGCCAGCACTGATGCTGCTGGTGTTGTGACCTTGTCGTCGAAAAGCGACATCACTTTGGGCTTGGCTGGCGGTACCGCTACTGACGGTCTGGCCAAACTCGGCCTGGGCGCACCGGGTACAACTGCTGCCGTTGCAACAACTGCTGCTAGTGCCATGGGTGCTGCCGGTGCCATCACTGTCAACGGCACTGCTGTAACTTGGGCTAACGCTGACACTGTGACCGACGTATTGGCTGACATTGCAACAGCTGCCGGCGCTGGCGCTACTGCAACCTTCACCGATGGTCGCGTAAAAGTGGTCTCCGGTAACGGTGAAGACATCAAGCTGGCTAACACTTCCAGCGGTTCGCTGTCGCAGTTGGGCCTCTCGGCTGGCACTACTCAAGCTAAACTGACTGCCGATACTTCCATCGATGTAAATGGTGTCGAAGTCAAATTCAAGAAGGGTGATACCGCTGACGCGATCGTCTCTTCGATCAACAGCGCCAGCACCGGTGTTCAAGCCAGCAAAAACGCTGATGGCACCCTGAACCTGTTTGCTGACAAAGACATCACCATCAAGGACGGTAGTGCCGGTACTGGTCTGGCTGCCTTGGGTCTGACCGCTGTTGCTGCTGCCGGCACCAAAACTGCCGTCACCATGGAAACCAGCGTTTCCGACCTGAACATTCTGACTGCCGCTTCTTCCCAGCAAGCCATCCAGGCCCTGGACGACGCCATGCAGCAGATCGACAGCCAGCGTTCGCAGCTGGGTGCGGTGCAAAACCGTTTCGCCAGCACCGTGGCCAACCTGCAGAGCATTTCGCAGAACTCCTCGGCTGCCAAAGGCCGCGTAGAAGACGCTGACTTCGCTGCCGAAGCCGCTGAACTGACCAAGCAACAAACCCTGCAACAGGCTTCCACTGCGATCCTGTCCCAGGCCAACCAACTGCCATCCGCTGTACTGAAGCTGCTTCAGTAATAACGGCCAGCGGTTAATCAACGGGGGGGTGCTAACGTGCCCTTCCGTTTTTTCAGTTTGGAGGTGATGACATGGACATAAGCATCAGGCTGAACACGTCTTACCCGGTTGCGACCACCCAGGCTCCTGGCGCTGCGACAGCGCAGGTCAAGCCGCCTGTGGCGCAGGCCGATAACGAGCCCGCCGAGGAACCGCAGCGCATGGCCCTGGAAAAAGCGGTAACCGATATGCGTGAGTTTGTGCAGGCTTCACAGCGCAACCTGGATTTTTCCATCGATGACTCCACCGGGAAGGTGGTGGTCAAGGTGATTGCGACCGACAGTGGTGAAGTGATCCGACAAATTCCATCGGAGACTGCGCTGAAGTTGGCGCAGAACCTGAGCGATGCCAGCAGCCTGTTGTTTGATACAAAGGCTTGAGTTGGCACGAAACATGTTTCTGATTGCTGCTTGGGCGTTCGTACGCCAAAAAAGCGGCAACCGCAGGACAAGGAGAGTAGCAAATGGCTAGTTCAACGATTTCCGGCCCCGGTTCGGGCTACGACACCCAAGCCATCGTCAAGGCGTTGGTGGGGGCCGAGAGGGCGCCCAAAGACGCGCAGATCACCGCCCAGCAGAAAGACGCCACCGTCAAGCTGTCGGCCGTGGGCTCGGTGAAAACGGCGCTGGAAGCCTACCAGGCGGCAATCACCAAGTTGAACAATCAGGCCGCCTTCAATGGCTTGGCTGCCACTACCTCCGAAGAAAAAAACGCCAAGGTCACCCTGGGTGACGGCGCGGCCCCCGGCAAGTACACCCTTGAGGTCGAAAAACTGGCGACTTCGTCGAAGGTCTCCAGCAAGGTTATCGAAGGGGGGGCTTCGGGCAAAGCCAATGCCAGCGATGAAGCTCAGACGCTGACAATTACCCAGTCGGGTAAAAGCTACGACGTATTGGTGCCGGGTGGCGCGACCCTGCAGGAGGTTCGCGAATCCATCAATACCCAGCTTTCTGCCCAAGGCATCAGTGCCAACGTCCTGAGTGACTCCAACGGCGGGCGCCTGGTCTTGACCTCCAACACCAGCGGCGTAGGCACCGACATCACCCTCGGCGGCAATTCAGAGTTGGCAGTCGGTTATGACAAAGGTACGCCGCCGGTGAACGCCAAGTACTCCATCGATGGCGTCAAGATGGAGTCCACCAGCAACAAGATCACTTCCGCGATCAGCGGCGTGACCCTGGAACTGCTAGATGGCGACCTGACCAAGAAGGTCACTCTTACCGTAGCCAGCAACACCGACACCCTGAAGACCTCGGTACAGTCGTTCGTCACCGCCTACAACGCGCTGATGACCGCTATCAACACCCAGACCAAGGTCACCGCCACCGGCGATGCCTCCACCACCACGGCGGGTGCTTTGACCGGCGATGCATCGATGCGCCAGTTGGTCTCCAGCCTGCGCTCCGAACTGGTCAACGGCAAGGGGGCGGGCAGCATGAGCAGCTTGGCCCAGATGGGCATTACTACCGACCAGAAAACCGGCTTGCTGAGCCTGGAAGACAAGGCCTGGGACAAGGCGGTGGTCAAGGGTGCTGGTGACATTGCCAAGATGTTCACCGGCGACACCGGCCTGATCACGCGCATGAACAAGGCGACCGCCAGCTACGTCGGCACCACCGGCACCCTGGCGACCCGTGCGACGGATCTCAATACCAAACTGACTGACCTGACCACCGAAAAGGCTGACCTGGACCGCCGCATGGAAGCCCTGCAGAAGTCCCTGTCGGCCAAGTACACGGCCATGGACACGATGATTGCGCAGATCAACTCCCGCAGCTCCAGCATCATGACTACCCTCAACTCGCTGAACAATCCTAAGTCGAACTGATGGATGGCGCGCCCGCAGGCCCTGAAAAAGGGCCCGGGCACTCGGTGAGGGATTAAAGTTTTTGTCGGTACAGTCGAAAAACTGCTTAAGCAATCCTATTTGACTGTGGTCTGTAACGAGGTAGCAACATGAACCCTATGAGAGCCCTTCGCCAATACCAGAAGGTCAATTCCCACGCCCAGGTCTCTGAAGCCAGCCCGCACCGTCTGGTGCAGATGCTGATGGAAGGCGGCCTTGACCGCATGGCCCAGGCCAAGGGTGCGTTGAGCCGTGGTGATATCGCCCAGAAGGGCCTGATGCTGGGCAAGGCGATTGAGATCATCTCTGGCCTGCGTGATGGCCTGGAACCGGAAAAAGCCGAAGATCCAGCCGCCGTGCAACGCCTGGATGCGTTGTACGCTTACATGAGTAACCGTCTGGTTGAGGCCAATGGCGTCAACGATGCCGACATGATCGACGAAGTCGCGCGTTTGTTGATTACTGTAAAAAGTGGCTGGGATGCCATCGCGCCACAATAAGGCCGTCGGCCTTGAGGAACACAGCATGAGCCACGCACTGCAACGGATTGACGAAACCCGCGACGCCTTGGTTGGCGCGCTGGCGGAACGCAATTGGGATGCTATCAGCGAATTGGACATGGGCTGCCGTGTCTGGATCGACGAAGTACTCAGCGAAGCGCCGGTGGACGAGGACGCGCTACGGGAGAAGCTGGAGAGCCTGTTGGCGGTCTACCAGCAGCTGCTGGAAGTGACGACCGGCGAGCGCCAGGCGATTTTTGAAGAGATGTCGCAGATCAACCAAGCGAAAAATGCGTCAAAGGTTTACCATCTGTTCGGCTGATCTGGCTCAGTTAATCCGAACATAGCGCGTCATAAATTTGACTGGTCGCATAATTTTGACTTAACTAGTGCTATTTTCAGACGTCAGGTATCCGTAGCGCAGAAAACGCCTACAGCTATCTAGATTGCCCCGATTCGAGGGCATTTGAGTTTTACTAGGGAAGTTGCTATTGCATGTGGCGTGAAACCAAAATTCTGCTGATCGATGACGATAGCGTTCGCCGCCGCGACCTGGCGGTGATTTTGAATTTTCTTGGCGAAGAAAATTTGCCCTGCGGCAGCCATGATTGGCAGCAGGCTGTCAGCTCTTTGTCATCGAGCCGTGAAGTTATCTGTGTGCTGATCGGGACGGTAAACGCTCCTGGCGCAGTTCTGGGCCTGTTAAAGACACTCTCAACCTGGGATGAGTTCCTTCCCGTGTTGCTGATGGGCGATATTTCTTCCGTGGATTTGCCGGAAGACCAGCGCCGCCGTGTGCTTTCCACCCTGGAAATGCCCCCCAGCTACAGCAAATTGCTCGACTCCCTGCACCGTGCCCAGGTCTATCGCGAGATGTACGACCAGGCCCGCGAGCGCGGTCGTCACCGCGAACCCAACCTGTTCCGCAGCCTGGTCGGCACCAGCCGTGCGATCCAGCACGTGCGCCAGATGATGCAGCAAGTGGCCGATACCGACGCCAGCGTGCTGATCCTCGGCGAGTCCGGCACCGGCAAGGAAGTGGTTGCGCGTAACCTGCATTACCATTCCAAGCGCCGCGACGGACCTTTTGTGCCGGTCAACTGCGGGGCGATCCCGGCAGAGCTGCTCGAAAGCGAGCTGTTCGGCCACGAGAAGGGCGCCTTTACCGGCGCGATCACCAGCCGTGCCGGGCGTTTTGAGCTGGCCAACGGCGGCACCCTGTTCCTCGACGAAATCGGCGATATGCCGCTGCCGATGCAGGTCAAGCTGTTGCGCGTATTGCAGGAGCGGACCTTTGAGCGTGTGGGCAGTAACAAGACCCAGAGTGTCGACGTGCGCATCATCGCGGCCACCCACAAGAACCTCGAAAGCATGATCGAGGTCGGCAGCTTCCGCGAAGACCTGTACTACCGCCTCAATGTATTCCCCATCGAGATGGCCCCGCTGCGCGAGCGCGTGGAAGACATCCCATTGCTGATGAACGAACTGATCTCGCGCATGGAGCACGAAAAGCGCGGCTCGATCCGTTTCAACTCCGCCGCAATCATGTCCCTGTGCCGCCACGGCTGGCCGGGCAATGTGCGCGAGCTGGCCAACCTGGTGGAGCGCATGGCGATCATGCATCCGTACGGGGTGATCGGCGTGGTCGAGTTGCCGAAAAAATTCCGCTACGTCGACGACGAAGACGAGCAACTGGTGGACAGCCTGCGCAGCGACCTCGAAGAGCGGGTAGCGATCAACGGCCACACCCCGGACTTCGGCGCCAACGCCATGTTGCCGCCCGAAGGCCTGGACCTGAAGGACTACCTCGGCAGCCTGGAACAAGGGCTGATCCAGCAGGCCCTGGACGACGCCAATGGCATCGTCGCCCGCGCCGCCGAGCGCCTGCGCATCCGCCGCACCACCCTGGTGGAAAAGATGCGCAAGTACGGCATGAGCCGCCGTGAAGGCGATGAACAGGCGGATGATTGACGCCTGTTTTTTAACTTGCTGAAAAATAAGGACATTTTTTTCGGCACGGGTATTGCTATAGCACTCGCAACGTTCCGTTTAACTGACGGTCAGCCAAGCGAGAGAGCACGATGCCCCACGCCGCCCACCTTTCTTCAGTCCCTGAGACCCAGGGACTCGTCCCGTCCGTAGAGCAGATCAGCCGGCAAGGGTTGGAACAGGCATTTTCGCTGTTCAGCCAGATGTCCAGCCAGTTGACGGACTCCTACAGCCTGCTGGAAGCCCGGGTCTCGGAGCTCAAGGGCGAGTTGGCGGTGGTCAGTGCCCAGCGCATGCAAGAGCTGGCCGAGAAAGAACGCCTGGCCAACCGTCTGCAAAACCTCCTCGACCTGTTGCCCGGCGGGGTGATTGTGATCGACGACCAGGGCCGCGTGCGCGAAGCCAACCCGGCGGCCTGCGAGTTGCTGGGCCTGCCGCTGGAAGGCGAGCTGTGGCGCCATGTCATCACCCGCTGCTTTGCCCCCCGTGAAGACGACGGCCACGAAATTTCCCTCAAGGATGGGCGCCGCCTGTCCATCGCCACCCGTTCCCTGGATGCCGAGCCCGGTCAACTGGTGCTGCTCAACGACCTGACAGAAACCCGTCACCTGCAGGACCAATTGGCGCGCCATGAGCGGTTGTCGTCCCTGGGGCGGATGGTCGCTTCTTTGGCGCATCAGATCCGCACGCCGTTGTCCGCCGCGTTGATCTACGCCAGTCATTTGACTGATGAGCAATTGCCGGTCGCCACCCATCAGCGGTTTGCCGGGCGGCTCAAGGAGCGCCTGCATGAGCTGGAGCACCAGGTGCGTGACATGCTGGTCTTCGCCCGGGGCGAGTTGCCGCTGACCGACCGGGTCACGCCCGCTGCCTTGCTGCAATCGCTGCAAGCCGCCGCCGCGACCCATGTCCAGGAAGCCTCCGTGCGCTGGCAGTGCGACAGCCACTGGGGCGAGCTGCTGTGCAACCGCGACACTCTGGTGGGCGCGCTGCTCAACCTGATCGAAAACGCCAGCCAGGCCAGCGGGCCGGGGGCGCGTCTCAAAGTGCACCTGTACAGTCGTGGGCAAACCTTGCGCCTGTGCATCAGCGACAGCGGCAGCGGGATTGATCCGGCGGTGTTGCAGCGCCTGGGTGAACCCTTCTTTACCACCAAGACCAACGGCACCGGCCTGGGGCTGACCGTGGTCAAGGCAGTGGCCCGTGCCCATCAGGGAGAATTGCAGTTGCGTTCCCGTGTGGGGCGCGGCACCTGTGCATTGATAACGCTGCCGTTGTTTTCGGGCGCGGCCAGCGCGGAGTAAGGATAAATGGCTATCAAGGTTTTACTGGTTGAAGACGATCGCGCCCTGCGTGAAGCACTGGCTGACACGCTGCTGTTGGCAGGCCATGACTATCGGGCGGTCGGTTCGGCCGAGGAAGCCTTGGAGGCGGTGGAGCAAGCGTCCTTCAGCCTGGTGGTCAGCGACGTCAATATGCCCGGCATGGACGGCCACCAGTTGCTCGGCCTGCTGCGTGCCCGCCAGCCGCAACTGCCGGTGCTGCTGATGACCGCCCACGGCGCGGTGGAGCGGGCTGTGGATGCCATGCGCCAGGGCGCGGCGGACTACCTGGTCAAGCCATTCGAGCCCAAGGCCCTTATCGAGCTGGTGGCGCGCCATGCCCTGGGGGTGATTGGCGCGGCAGACGGCGAGGGGCCGATTGCCGTCGAGCCGGCCAGTGCGCAATTGCTGGAGCTGGCGGCCAAGGTCGCGCGCAGCGATTCCACGGTGCTGATCTCCGGCGAGTCCGGCACCGGCAAGGAAGTGCTGGCGCGCTACATCCACCAGCAATCCCACCGCGCCAGCCAGCCGTTTATTGCGATCAACTGCGCGGCGATCCCCGACAACATGCTTGAAGCCACCTTGTTCGGCCATGAAAAAGGCTCCTTTACCGGCGCCATCGCCGCCCAGGCCGGCAAGTTCGAGCAGGCCGATGGCGGCACCATCTTGCTCGACGAAATCTCGGAAATGCCCCTGGGCCTGCAAGCCAAGCTGCTGCGCGTGCTGCAAGAGCGCGAAGTGGAGCGGGTGGGCGCGCGCAAGCCGATCCAGCTGGATATCCGTGTGGTTGCCACCACCAACCGCGACCTCGCCGGCGAAGTGGCGGCGGGGCGCTTCCGTGAAGACCTGTTCTACCGGCTCTCAGTGTTCCCGTTGGCCTGGCGCCCGCTGCGTGAACGCCCGGCCGATATCGTGCCGCTGGCCGAGCGCCTGCTGGGCAAGCACGTCAATAAAATGAAGCACGCCCAGGCACGCCTGTCGGCCGAGGCCCAGGCCTGCCTGATCAGCTACCCCTGGCCCGGCAACGTGCGCGAGTTGGACAACGCGATCCAGCGCGCGCTGATTTTGCAGCAGGGCGGCCTGATCCAGCCCCAGGACTTCTGCCTGGCCCTCGGCGCCAGCGCCGCGCCGCTGCCGAGCCTGGCCCCGGCCCCACTGGAAAGCGCGCCGGCCGAGGCTGCGGGCGGCCTGGGCGACGACCTGCGTCGCCGCGAATTCCAGATGATCATCGATACCCTGCGCGCCGAGCGTGGCCGGCGCAAAGAAGCGGCCGAGCGCCTGGGCATCAGCCCGCGCACCCTGCGTTACAAGCTGGCGCAAATGCGCGATGCCGGGATGGATGTGGAAGCGTTCCTTTTCGCCAGCTGAGATGCATATCAGCTGACAAGGGTTGTCGGCTTTTCTTACGAGTTGCCAAGGAGCTGGCACCCTTGTTGCTACTACCCGTACTAACCGCTGCGTAGTGTCAAAAAATTGCGGGTCGTCGGAGAGAGAAGTTCATGAGCCAAGGTGTTGAGTTCAATCGGTTGATGTTGGATATGCGTTCCATGCAAATGGACGCCATGTCTCAGCCGAAATCCGTCGCGCCAGTGCCGGAATTGGGCCAAAGCAGCTTTGCCGATATGCTCGGTCAAGCCATCAACAAAGTCAGCGACACCCAGCAGGCCTCCAGCCAGTTGGCGACGGCCTTTGAAATCGGCAAGAGCGGCGTGGATCTCACCGATGTGATGATCGCTTCGCAAAAAGCCAGCGTTTCCTTCCAGGCCTTGACCCAAGTGCGTAACAAGCTGGTTCAGGCTTATCAAGACATCATGCAGATGCCGGTTTAAGGACGAGATTTAAGTCATGGCAGAAGCAGTCGTGGATAACGTACCCGCCAAGACAGACGGCAAGGCGCCGCTGTTTGGCCTGTCGTTCCTGGAAAACCTCTCGGAAATGACCATGTTGCGTCAGGTGGGCCTGATGGTCGGCCTGGCAGCCAGCGTGGCGATTGGTTTTGCCGTGGTGTTGTGGTCCCAGCAGCCCGATTACCGGCCGCTCTATGGCAGCCTGGCGGGGATGGATGCCAAGCAGGTCATGGAAACCCTGGCCGCCTCCGATATCGCCTACACCATCGAGCCCAACTCCGGCGCCTTGCTGGTCAAGGCCGATGACGTGGCCCGGGCCCGCCTGAAGCTGGCCGGCGCCGGCGTGGCCCCGACCGATGGCAACATCGGCTTTGAGATTCTCGATAAAGACCAGGGCCTGGGCACCAGCCAGTTTATGGAAGCCACCCGCTACCGGCGCGGCCTGGAAGGCGAACTGGCGCGCACCATCGCCAGCCTGAACAACGTCAAGGGCGCCCGTGTGCACCTGGCCATCCCGAAAAGCTCGGTCTTCGTACGCGACGAGCGCAAGCCCAGCGCCTCGGTACTGGTCGAGCTGTTTGCCGGGCGCTCCCTGGAGCCGGGCCAGGTCCTGGCCATCGTCAATCTGGTGGCGACCAGCGTGCCCGAGTTGAGCAAGTCGCAGATCACCGTGGTCGACCAGAAGGGCAACCTGCTCTCCGACCAGGCGGAAAACTCCGCGCTGACCATGGCCGGCAAGCAGTTTGACTACAGCCGCCGCATGGAGAGCATGCTCACCCAGCGCGTGCACAACATCCTGCAACCGGTGCTGGGCAATGACCGCTACAAGGCCGAAGTGTCCGCCGATGTGGATTTCAGCGCCGTCGAGTCGACCTCCGAGCAGTTCAACCCCGACCAGCCGGCCCTGCGCAGCGAGCAATCGACCAGCGAACAACGCACTGCCGCCAATGGTCCGCCGCAAGGCGTGCCCGGTGCCCTGAGCAATCAGCCGCCAGCCCCGGCCAGTGCCCCGCAAACCACCGGCGGCGCTGCCACAGCTGCCGGCGCGATCCAGCCCGGCCAGCCGCTGTTGGACGCCAACGGCCAGCAAATCATGGACCCGGCCACCGGCCAGCCGATGCTTGCGCCTTACCCGGCCGACAAGCGTCAGCAGTCCACCAAGAACTTCGAGCTGGACCGTTCCATCAGCCACACCAAGCAACAGCAGGGGCGTTTGAACCGTCTGTCGGTGTCGGTGGTGGTGGATGACCAGGTCAAGATCAACGCCGCCAACGGCGAAACCACCCGGGCCCCGTGGACCGCCGATGAATTGGCGCGCTTCACCCGCCTGGTGCAGGACGCCGTGGGCTTCGATGCCAGCCGTGGCGACAGTGTCAGCGTAATCAACATGCCGTTCTCCCTGGAGCGCGCTGAGGTGATCGCCGATATTCCGTTCTACTCTCAACCCTGGTTCTGGGACATCGTCAAGCAAGTGCTGGGGGTGTTGTTCATCCTGGTGCTGGTGTTCGGCGTGCTGCGCCCTGTGCTCAACAACATCACCGGCCACGGCAAGAAGCAGCTGGCGCCGTTCGGCGATGTCGAGTTGGGTGGCATGGGCGGCCTGGATGGCGAACTGGCCAACGACCGCGTCAGCCTCGGCGGCCCGCAGAGCATTCTGCTGCCAAGCCCGAGCGAAGGCTATGACGCGCAGTTGAATGCAATCAAAAGTCTGGTGGCAGAAGACCCGGGTCGTGTGGCCCAGGTCGTGAAAGAGTGGATCAACGCAGATGAGTGAGAATCGAGCCTCTGTTGCCAAGCTGACCCGGGTCGACAAAGCTGCCGTGCTGCTGCTGTCCCTGGGTGAGACCGACGCGGCCCAAGTGCTGCGCCATATGGGCCCCAAGGAAGTGCAGCGGGTCGGCGTGGCCATGGCGCAGATGCGCAATGTGCACCGCGAGCAAGTCGAACAGGTGATGAGCGAGTTCGTCGAGATCGTCGGCGACCAGACCAGCCTGGGTGTGGGCTCCGACAGCTATATCCGCAAGATGCTCACCTCGGCCCTGGGCGAAGACAAGGCCAACGGCCTGATCGACCGCATCCTGCTGGGCGGCAACACCAGTGGCCTGGACAGCCTCAAGTGGATGGAGCCGCGGGCGGTGGCGGACGTGATCCGTTACGAGCACCCGCAGATCCAGGCGATTGTCGTGGCTTACCTGGACCCGGACCAGGCCGGCGAAGTGCTCGGCCATTTCGACCACAAGGTGCGCCTGGATATCATCCTGCGCGTCTCGTCGTTGAACACCGTGCAACCGGCGGCCCTGAAAGAACTGAATACCATCCTGGAGAAGCAGTTCTCCGGCAACTCCAATGCGGCCCGTACCACCCTGGGTGGCATCAAGCGCGCGGCCGATATCATGAACTTCCTCGACAGCTCGGTGGAAGGCCAACTGATGGACTCGATCCGCGAGATCGACGACACCCTGTCGGGGCAGATCGAAGACCTGATGTTCGTGTTCAACAACCTGTCCGATGTCGACGACCGTGGCATCCAGGCCTTGCTGCGCGAAGTGTCTTCCGACGTGCTGGTGTTGGCCCTCAAGGGCTCGGACGAGGGCGTCAAGGAAAAGATCTTCAAGAACATGTCCAAGCGTGCCTCCGAACTGTTGCGCGACGACCTCGAAGCCAAGGGCCCGGTACGCGTCAGCGACGTGGAAACCGCACAGAAAGAAATCCTCACCATTGCCCGCCGTATGGCCGAAGCCGGAGAAATCGTTCTCGGCGGGAAGGGCGGCGAAGAAATGATCTAAGGCGCTGCGCATGTCGAACAAAGATGAGACGCCCAGCGACTTGATTCGCGCCCGGGACGTCGGCGGGTTCGACGTCTGGTCGTTGCCCAGCTTCGACCCGTTCCAGCCCGAACCCGAGCCCGAACCGGTCGAAGAGGTGCCGGTGGAGATGGAGGAAGTGCCCCTGGACGAAGTCCAGCCACTGACCCTCGAAGAGCTCGAAAGCATCCGCCAGGAGGCTTACAACGAAGGCTTTGCCACCGGCGAAAAAGAAGGTTTCCACAGCACCACCCTCAAGGTCCGCCAGGAAGCTGACGCGGCCCTGAGTGTGAAGCTGGCGAGCCTGGAGCAGCTGATGGGCAACCTGTTCGCGCCGATTGCCGAGCAGGACTCGCAGTTGGAAAAAGCCATGGTAGGCCTGGTGGAACACATCACCCGCCAGGTGATCCAGCGTGAACTGGCGCTGGACTCCAGCCAGATCGAAAGCGTGATGCGCGAAGCCCTCAAGCTGCTGCCCCTGGGCGTCGGCAATGTGCGGCTGTACATCAACCCGCAGGATTTCGAGCAGGTCAAAGCCCTGCGCGAGCGGCATGAGGAAACCTGGCGGATTGTCGAGGATGGCGCGTTGCAGCCCGGTGGTTGCCGGGTCGAGACCGAGCACAGCCGCATCGACGCCACGGTCGAGACGCGCATCACGCAGATCATGGCCAAGCTGTTCGACCAGATGCACGAACAGGCGCTGCACCCGGCGGCGCCAGACCTGAGCACGGACCTGGACGCGCCGGATGCGCCTTGACCGCACCAGCTTCGCCAAGCGCCTGGGGGGCTACATCGAAGCCACCGAGTTGCCTGGCCAGCCGATCCTGGAAGGCCGCCTGCTGCGTATGGTCGGCCTGACCCTCGAAGCCGAAGGCCTGCGCGCCGCCATGGGCAGCCGCTGCCTGGTGATCAACGATGACAGCTACCACCCGGTGCAGGTGGAAGCGGAGGTCATGGGCTTTTCCGGCAGCAAGATTTTCCTGATGCCCGTGGGCAGCCTCGCCGGTATTGCGCCGGGCGCGCGCGTCGTGCCGTTGGCCGATACCGGGCGCCTGCCCATGGGCATGAGCATGCTCGGCCGGGTGCTCGACGGCGCCGGGCGTGCGCTGGACGGCAAGGGCGGGATGAAGGCCGAAGACTGGGTGCCGATGGACGGCCCGACCATCAACCCGCTCAAGCGCAACCCCATCAGCCAGCCGCTGGACGTGGGCATTCGCTGCATCAACGGTTTATTGACGGTCGGTCGCGGCCAGCGCCTGGGCCTGTTCGCCGGTACGGGCGTGGGCAAGAGTGTGCTGCTGGGCATGATGACGCGCTTTACCGAGGCCGACATTATTGTGGTCGGCCTGATCGGCGAGCGGGGCCGTGAGGTCAAGGAGTTTATCGAGCATATCCTCGGTGAAGAAGGCCTCAAGCGCTCGGTGGTGGTGGCCTCGCCGGCGGACGATGCGCCGCTGATGCGTCTGCGCGCGGCCATGTACTGCACGCGGATTGCCGAATATTTTCGCGACAAGGGCAAGAATGTCCTGTTGCTGATGGATTCCCTTACACGTTTTGCCCAGGCCCAGCGGGAAATCGCCCTGGCCATTGGCGAGCCGCCGGCAACCAAGGGCTATCCGCCGTCGGTGTTCGCCAAGCTGCCCAAGCTGGTGGAGCGGGCGGGCAATGCCGAGGCTGGTGGCGGGTCCATCACCGCGTTCTACACCGTGTTGTCCGAAGGCGATGACCAGCAGGACCCGATTGCCGACTCGGCGCGGGGCGTGCTCGACGGGCATATCGTGCTGTCACGGCGCCTGGCCGAGGAAGGGCATTACCCGGCCATCGATATCGAGGCCTCCATCAGCCGGGTGATGCCGTCGGTGGTCAGCGCCGAGCATATGACCCGCGCCCAGCAGTTCAAGCAGTTGTGGTCGCGCTACCAGCAGAGTCGCGACCTGATCAGCGTGGGGGCCTATGTGGCCGGTGGCGACCGCGAGACCGACCTGGCGATTGCCCTGCAACCGCAGCTGGTGACCTACCTGCGCCAGGGCCTGAACGACAATATCAGCCTGGTTGAAAGCGAAGCGCACCTGGCGTCGGTGTTCGCGCCTGCGCCTGGCGGTTAACCGGCCATGGCCACCAGTCGCGCCGCGCGTCTTGCCCCGGTGGTGGAGATGGCCGAAAGCGCCGAACGCACTGCGGCCCAGCGCCTGGGGCATTTCCAGGGCCAGGTGCGCCTGGCCGAGAGCAAGCTGGGCGACCTGGAGCGCTTTCGCGGCGAATACCAGCAGCAGTGGATCGATCGCGGCAGCCAGGGCGTTTCCGGGCAGTGGCTGATGAACTACCAGCACTTTCTCAACCAGCTGGAAAGCGCCGTCGGCCAGCAGCGCCAGAGCCTGGCCTGGCACCAGAACAACCTCGACAAGGCCCGCGAAGGCTGGCAACAGGCCTACGCCCGGGTCGAAGGCCTGCGCAAGCTGGTGCAGCGCTATATCGACGAAGCACGGGCCCTGGAAGACAAGCGCGAGCAGAAGCTGCTGGACGAACTGTCCCAGCGCCTGCCACGCCAGGACCAGTACTAGCCACACCGCCGATCCCACCCATTTGATTCTGTTTGTTGCTCACTCTGCGATCACCTGCTACACCTTGTTGCACATGCCCACGACAAGGAAGCAGTCGTATGTCGGTTGAATCAGAAGTATCCCTGGATGGGACGAAGTTGACGATCGCAGTCAAAGGCCGGTTCGATTTCGGCAGTCACCAGGCCTTTCGAGAGTCCTACGAGCGGTTCTACAAGGTTCCCGAGATCTATGTCGTGGACTTGAAAGAGGCCACCTACCTCGACAGCTCGGCCCTGGGCATGCTGCTGTTGCTGCGCGATCATGCGGGGGGCGATGAGGCCGAGGTACAGGTGGTCAACAGCAGCTCGGACGTGCGCAAGATCCTCGCCATTTCCAACTTCGACAAACTGTTCGACATCAGTTGAGCGCCCAGGCTCTCGAAGCCCTGACGGTGCTGATTGCCGAAGACAGCGCCGCCGACCTGTTGTTGCTGTCGACCATTGTGCGCCGCCAGGGCCATCGGGTGCTGACGGCCAGTGATGGGCAGGAGGCGGTGGCGCTGTTTGCCCGTGAACGCCCGCAGCTGGTGTTGATGGATGCCTTGATGCCGGTGATGGACGGCTTCGAGGCCGCCCGGCAAATCAAGCAATTGGCCGGCGAGGCCCTGGTGCCGATCATCTTCCTCACCTCCCTGAGTGGCAGCGAAGCCCTGGCGCGCTGCCTGGATGCCGGCGGCGACGACTTCCTGGCCAAGCCTTACAACCCGATCATCCTGGCGGCGAAGATCAACGCCATGGACCGCCTGCGCCGGTTGCAGGCCACGGTGTTGCAGCAGCGCGACCAGATCGCCCGCCACCATGACTACCTGCTGCATGAACAGCGGGTGGCCAAGGCCGTGTTCGACAAGGTCGCCCACTCCGGTTGCCTGAACGCGGCGCACAATATCCGTTACCTGCAATCGCCCTATGCGCTGTTCAATGGCGACCTGCTGCTGGCGGCCTACACGCCATCGGGCGACATGCATGTGCTGCTGGGCGATTTCACCGGGCATGGCTTGCCGGCGGCGGTCGGGGCGATGCCACTGGCCGAGGTGTTCTACGGCATGACTGCCAAGGGCTATGGCCTGGCGCAGACCCTGCGGGAGATGAACGCCAAGCTCAAGCGCATCCTGCCGGTGGATATGTTCTGCTGTGCCACGCTGCTGTGTCTCAGCGCCCCGCGTCGGGTGGTGGAGGTGTGGAACGGCGGGATGCCCGATGGCTACGTGCATGAAGTGGCCACGGGGCGGCGCACGCCGCTGGTGTCACGGCATGTGCCGCTGGGCGTACTGGCGCCCGAGGCCTTTGACGATCGCACTGAAGTCTGGCCGATGGCCCTGGGCGACCGGGTATTCCTGTTGTCCGATGGCGTGATCGATACCGCCGATGCCAACGAACAGTTGTTTGGGGCGCAACGCTTGCTACAGGTGTTCGCCGCCAACCGCGAGCCTGATTGCCTGTTTGCCGAAATCGAGCAGGCGCTTGCCGCATTCCGTGGCCAGGTGCGGGACGATATCAGCCTGGTCGAGATCAGCTTGCAGGCCGAACAGGTACGGTGTTCGCCGCTGATGCAGTACACCGACAGCGGCCAGTCCTGCCCGCTGGACTGGTCAGTGAGTTTCGAGTTCCGGGCCGAAACCCTCAAGCGTTACAACCCATTGCCGTACCTGCTGCAGTTACTCCTGGAAATACACGGCCTGCGCGGCCAGAGCGGGGCGCTGTACAGTGTGATGGCCGAATTGTATGCCAATGCCCTGGAGCATGGCGTGCTAGGCCTGGACTCCCGGCTCAAGCGCGATGCGCAGGGGTTTGCCCGCTACTATCGCCAGCGCAACGAGCGGCTCGACCAATTGGGCAGTGGCTACGTGCGTGTGCATGTGGATGTGGTGCCGACCCAGGCCGGCGGCTGCCTGAGCCTGCGTATCGAAGACAGCGGTGCGGGGTTCGATGTCGAAAAAGTCCTGGCGCGGCCGTTGGAGGTTGACCGTCTGTCCGGGCGTGGGCTGAATCTGGTCCGGCAACTGGGCAGCAATGTACGCTGGGCAGATGGCGGGCGCAGTGTGTGCGTGGAGTTTTCCTGGGAGGCTCTGGCATAATCCGTCGATTCTTGATCAAGGAGCGAACAAGTGACGCAGATACATATGGACCCTGAAGTGTTGGTGGGTTTGCAGGAAGTGATGGAGGGCGAATACCCCCATTTGCTCGACACGTTCCTGGATGACTCGCAAAAGCGCGTCGAAGCGTTGCGCAAGGCACGCGATGACGCCAAGGCCCTGGGGCGCATCGCCCACAGCTTCAAGGGCAGCAGCGGCAACCTCGGAGCGGTGCGCCTGGCGCGGCTGTGCCAGCGCCTGGAGGCCGAGTCGGCCAAGGCGCAGGTTGCCGACCTGGGCAAGCTGGTCGATCAGATCGACCACGAGTTTGCGTTGGTCAAGCCGTTGTATGAGTCGGAGCGCCAGCGGTTCTAGGCGTGTGTGGGCCCATTGGAAAAGCTGGCCCGACTTTTGCTCTCTATCTTCTACCTGCGCCCTCGACCCTGCGCAGCGGAGACCTGAATTATGCCTCTAGCCCCCAACTCGCTCCTGCAGGCTGCCCCCGCAGCCAAGCCCCAGGCTTCCTCCGCCAATGCGCAGGCGACGGCCGCGGACACGCGGGCCAAAGCGCCAGGCTTTGCACAGGTGTTCGCCAAGGAGTCCAGGGCGGCACCCGCCAAGGCTGTGGAGATGGCGCCCAAGCCGAGCCGGGACAAGCCGGCCGACACCAGCGCCAAGAAGGAGGTCGGCAACGACAAGCCTGCCGCTGGCACTCCAGCTGTTGCCGATAGCGGCAAGACTTTGCCTGCCACCGCGCCCGCCAAGGCGGCCGGCAGCGATGACGATAAAAACGCGGACAAAGACCTGGCGCAGGTCCTGCCGCCGGCGGTCGATCCCGTGGTCGATCCGGCCTTGGTCGTCGCCGTGACTCCTGCTCCGGCGGCGGTCCAGGCCGGCGTGGTGGATGACGCCGCCACGCCGCTGCTGGTGACCACTGCGCCAGTCACTGAAGAAGTGGCACCCGCCTTCGATCCCGAAGCCGACCCCTTGGACGCCTTGCCGGCCGTGCGCCTGGCGATGGAGCAGGGCGGCCATGTGTCTGCCAGCAGCCAGGCGGCGCAAAAGAACCTGCCGACCCAGGCTGAGCCCACCGCCGCACAGAACTTCACCAACGGCCTGGCGGCCATGGTCGAGCAGCAGGCGGCCAAGGACAGCACTGACCAGGGTGGCGAAAAGGCCTTCAGCGGCCTGATCGAAGACGGCCTCAAGGACCTGAAGAGCGCGAGCAGCGACACCCGTGTCGATGATTTTGCCAATCGCCTGGCGGCCCTGACCCAAGCCGCCACGCCCAAGTCCGCCAACGCCTTGCCCTTCAATAACCAGCCGCTGGCCATGCACCAGGGGGGCTGGACCGAGGAAGTGGTGAACCGGGTCATGTACCTGTCCAGCGCCAACCTCAAGTCTGCCGATATCCAGTTGCAGCCTGCCGAGTTGGGGCGCCTGGATATCCGCGTGAACATGACGGCCGACCAGCAGGCCCAGGTGAACTTCATGAGCGGCCATGCCGCCGTGCGCGAGGCCCTGGAAAGCCAGTCCGGGCGCCTGCGGGAGATGTTCGCCCAGCAGGGCATGGGCCAGGTCGACGTGAACGTGTCCGACCAGTCCCGTGGCTGGCAGGGCCAGGGCCAGGAGCAACAGCAGAACCCGGCCCGGGGTGTCAGTGGCAGTGGCGGGCACAGCGATGGGCATGACACGGGCCTGGCTGGCGACGTCACCGAAGTGGCGGCACCGATAGCCCAATCCATCATCGGCTCCAGCGCCGTGGACTACTACGCCTGACCTGAGGTCAACGCCGATCAAAATGTGGGAGCGGGCTTGTGTGGGAGCGGGCTTGCCCGCGATAGCGGTGTGTCAGTGGATAGATTCCTGACTGATCCACCGCTATCG
>NZ_JBWKWY010000047.1:0-30073 GCF_059422465.1 Pseudomonas sp. GW821-FHT01D09 | reverse complement strand
CCCCCCCCCCCCCCCCCCCCCTCCCCCCCCCCCCCCCCCCCCCCCCCCCCCCCCCCCCCCCCCCCCCCCCCCCCCCCACACAAGCCTGCGTCCCACAGGGGATTTGGGGTGTTTACCAGACGCCGATCTGCACCACCTTTTCCGCTTCCGGCTCCCCATAACGAAACCGCTGGCCCCGCAGGTCAATCTCCGCGTGGCTGATGGTGGTGCGTCGCTTTAAGCCGCGCAGCCACTCGAACAGATAACCCTGATGCTCTTCACGCACCGGGGCATACGCCGGATCAGCGCCCAAATCCTGCAGTTCCTGGGGGTCGTTTTCCAGGTCGAACAACTGCGCGCGAAAGCCGTCATAGGCCAGGTATTTCCAGCGTTCGCTGCGCACCATGGTCATGCGGCACCGGTCGATCGGCTGCGCCAGGCGCTCGCGGGCCGGGGCCTGGAAGGCGTAGTCGTATTCGGCGATGGCGTAGCGGCGCCAGCCCGTCTCTAGGCCATGCAGCAGCGCGATCAGCGAGCGGCCTTCCAGGCGGTGCTCGGCGGTGGGCAAGCCCAGGGCCTCCAGGAATGTGGGCAGGGCATCGATGGTTTCCACCAGGCGCGCGTCCACCGTACCCCGACTGATATCGGCAGCGGCACGCGGGTCGCGGACAATCAGCGGAACGCCCACCGCCGGCTCCAGCAAAAACTCTTTTTCGCCCAGGTGGTGATCGCCGAGGAAGTCACCATGGTCGCTGGTGAACACAATCAGCGTGTCATCCCAGCGGCCAGTGCTGTGCAGCACATCGAACA
Organism: Pseudomonas sp. GW821-FHT01D09; assembly: GCF_059422465.1. Taxonomy (NCBI): domain Bacteria; kingdom Pseudomonadati; phylum Pseudomonadota; class Gammaproteobacteria; order Pseudomonadales; family Pseudomonadaceae; genus Pseudomonas; species Pseudomonas sp. GW821-FHT01D09. The sequence goes on along the minus strand of NZ_JBWKWY010000047.1, from coordinate 29,284 downwards.
GCCGGCCGAGCTGGTCATCCACCTGCTTGATCAGGCCCATATAGGTGGGAATTACCCGCAGCCGTACCTCGTCGCGGGAAAAATTCAGGCTCTCCTGGTGTTGGCGGAAGGCCTGGTACACCGGGTGATCGCTGGCCTGCCCGGGCTCGGCGCGAATAGGCGCCTGCACCTGATCGGCACCATACAGCGCGTGATACGGCGCGGGCGCGATATACGGCCAGTGCGGCTTGATATACGACAGGTGCAGGCACCAGGGCTGCTCGCCTTGTTCGTGGATAAAGTCGATGGCGCGGTCGGTGGTGTAGGCCGTCTCTGAATGCGCCTCGGCCACCCGCGCCGGCAAGTGGGCGTTGCGCATGTGCCAGCCACTGAGGATTTCCCCGTCTTGGCCGGCGGCGGCATTGGCCCAGGTATGCCAGGGGTTGGTGCCGGCATAACCCTGTTCGCGCAGGTAGTGGGTGTAGGGCGCCGACTCGCGTTTGTCTGCAAACAGTGGGCTGTCGGGGAAGATGCCGTCATGGCGAACATACGCCTCGAAACCGACCTCGTTGAGTGGCTGCGCTTGCGCGCTGTCGGGGTCGATCTCCAGGCGTTGCAGGGCGTCGAGATTGGGCGTGGCGTGGGTCTTGCCCACCAGCGCGGTGCGGATGCCATGGGGGCGCAGATAGTCGCCGAGGGTCAGCTCTTCCAGGGGCAGCGGCACCGCGTTCCACGCCACCTGATGACTGCTGACATAGCGCCCGGTATAGGCCGACATGCGCGACGGCCCGCAGATCGTGCCCTGGGTGTAGGCGCGGCTGAAACGCACACCGGCGGCGGCCAGGCGGTCGATATTGGGCGTGTGCAGATGGGCGTGGCCGTAGCAGGACAGGTAATCGCGACGCAGCTGGTCGCACATGATGTAGAGCACGTTGCGTACAGGGGGCATGAGGGTTTACCGAATGGGGAACAGGCGGTGTTTTTCGCCGGTGAAGCGGGGGTGAGGCAAGTGCATTTGGGGAATGGGGTTTATGCAGTGGGTGCATGGTCAGCTCCCACATTGGAATGCGATCAACCTGTGGGAGCTGGCTTGCCTGCGATAGCGGTGGATCAGACCGCAACATTCTCCAGCGCACACACCTGGTCATCCTGCTCATCCACCGCCTTGATCTGCTCGATCATCGCCTGAGCCAGCGGCGACAACCGATACCCCGCCCGGCTGACGATGCCATAGCGGGTGTAACGCTCCTCCAGATCCTCGGCCAGGCCGTCGATCGTCAAGCACACCAAGTCGCCCCGGGCCATGTGCAGCACGTCGCTGTTGGCGCTGACGATACCGATGGCGTCGGAACGCAGCACCACCCCCAGCAGGCTGTAGCCGTTCTCGCACTCCACATTGGGCGTGTAGTCGGGCCGGCCGCTGAGGTCGACGATGACCTTGCGCAGGTTCGGCGGGCGGATGGTCACGGCCAGCGGGTAGCTCATCAGCTCGGTGGCGCTGACACTTTCGCGCTGGGCCAACGGGTGCCCGCTGCGGCAGCAAAAGTGCCATTTGCGCGGGCGCAGGCGGTGGGTCTGGTAGTCGGGGTTGGCTTCAAAGTGGCGGGTGTCGGCGACGAAAAACTCGAACTCTTCACTGAGCAGGCGCTTGCCCAGGCTTTGCCAGTCATCCACCTGGAACTGCACGCGGGCCTTGGGGTAGCGCCCGATAAAACTGCCGATCGCCCGGGGGATCAACCCGGCCGCCGGGGCCGGGCCGCAGCCAAAGCGCAGCTCGCCGGCTTCCAGGCCGTTGAACTGGCTGATCTCGTTGGCCAACTGCTGCGCGCCGCTGACCAGGCGCCGCGCATGTTCCAGCAGCACCTGGCCTTGCTTGGTCGGGGCCAGGTCCTTGCGCCCGCGATCCACCAGTTGGCAGCCGGCACTGTGTTCCAGGGCCTGGATGCTACGGCTGAAGGCCGATTGCGACAGGTTCACGGTGGTCGCGGCCGCGACAAAACTGCGCTGTTCGGCGAGGGCGATGAAGTGACGGAGCTGGCGCAGGTCGATATGCATTTTTCACATTAAAAATATCGGGGAAATGCATTGGCTATGCATTAGGTCGACTCCTTATAAAGGCTATCTCTTATGCAGTAAATGCTTGTAAAAACATAAATAAATAACTTTATAGAATATGTGGTTGTGCATATTCCGCGATACCGGAGCCGCTTATGAGTGTGTCGAAGCCCGCTGTACCGTCCTCCCCCTGGCGGCTCAAGCGCCTGCCCCTGGCGCTGTTGCTGGCGGGCAGTGCCAGTTGGTCGCCGAGCCAGGCCGCCGACACGCCCGCCCCGGTGCCCAAGGGCGAAAGCGCCAGCGGGCAACTGGAGACAGTCACCGTGACCGCCCGCCGCCGCACCGAAAGCGCCCAGGCAGTGCCCACGCCCATGAGCGTGATCGGCGGCCAAGCCCTGGAGAGCCAGCGGGTCTACCGGATCCAGGATTTGCAGCAACTGGTGCCCAGCGTCAACGTCGCCTACATGCATGCGCGCCAGTCCAGCGTGTCGATTCGCGGCCTGGGCAACAACCCGGCCAGCGATGGCCTGGAAGGCAGTGTCGGGTTGTATATCGACAACGTGTACCTCGGGCGCCCAGGCATGGCGGTGTTCGATCTGATGGACATCGAGCAGCTTGAGGTCTTGCGCGGCCCGCAAGGCACGCTGTTTGGCAAGAACACCACGGCCGGGGTGATCAATATCAGCACCCGCGCGCCCAGTTTCACCCCGGAGCGCAGCATCGAGACCTCGCTGGGCGAAGACGGTTATTTCCAGACCAAGGGTACGATTTCCGGGCCGCTCACCGATGAGCTGGCCGGGCGCTTTTCGGCCTATCGCACCCGCAGCGACGGCGATATCCAGAACCAATACAACGGCCACGACCTCAACGGCGGTTCACGCCAGGGCTTTCGCGGGCAACTGCTGTACAAGCCCAACGAGGCCTTCAACCTGCGCTGGATCGGCGACTACAACGAAGAAGACTCCAGCGCCGGCACCCGCGTGCTGTACAGCACCGGCCCGACCATCAATGGCACCAACCTCTACCAATCGCGGGCGGATGCGGCCGGGGCGACCCTGGTCAACGGCTCCCACCGCAAGGTCAACCTGGACAACGACCAGCGTGTCACGGTGTTCCAGGGCGGCACCTCGCTGGAGGCCAACTGGACCCTGCCCAGCGACTTCACCCTGACCTCGGTCAGCGCCTACCGCTGGTGGAATTTCACCCCGCGCAACGACGACGGCCTTAACGTGCCGGCCTCGTATAACGCGGGGGTATCGGTGGAAGATAAACAGTGGTCCCAGGAGTTTCGCCTGGCCTCACCTACCGGTGGGTTCTTCGATTACGTGGTGGGCGCTTACTACTTTGGCTCCGACCTGGATAACAAATCCTTCGCTTACTACGGGCCCCAGGCCGATATCTGGAATGGCACGCCAGCAGGGGCCTTGAGCAATGTCAGCAGTGTCGGCAACGGGCATATCCGCACCGACAGTTTTGCCCTGTTCGCCCAGGGCACCTGGCACCTGACCGAACGCCTGGATTTCACCGCCGGCCTGCGCGGCACCTATGAAGAAAAAAGCGCCTCGGTCAGCCGCAACGCGCCGCAAGGTGGCGCAACGGTGACGGGCGCGGCAGCGACGGCACGCCGTGGCCGGGCCGGTGCCTACGACTCTGGCGATCTCAACCAGTACAGCACCAGCCCTTCTGGCCTGCTCAACCTCAGCTACCGCTTCAGCGATGACGTGCTCGGCTATGCGACCTTGTCCCACGGTGAGAAATCCGGCGGGGTCAACCTGGCGGTAGGCTCTGCCCCGACCGCTGGCGCCGACTCGCTGTTGATCGGCACCGAGCGGGCCAACAACGCCGAACTGGGCTTTAAGAGCACGCTGTGGGACCGTCGCCTGCAACTCAACGCCAACCTGTTCTGGACTCAGGTCAACGGCTACCAGACCAATGCCTACGACTATGGCAACCGCGTGCAGTACCTGACCAACGCCGGCTCCGTGCGCTCGCGTGGGGTGGAGCTGGAAAGCACCCTGGTGCCAATCCGTGGCCTGACGCTGAACATCAACGGCTCGTTCAACGATGTGCGCTACCTGTCGTACAAAGATGCGCCATGCCCACCGGAAGTCAGCCTGCGCCCGGGTGCGCCGGCCTCGTGCGACCTCAGTGGGCACCCGGTGGTGGGCGCCTCGAAGTGGATTGCCAACGCCAACGGCGAATACAAGTGGAACCTGGATAACGGTTTGGAGCCCTACGTTACCGCCAGCTATGCCTACCGCTCCAAGGCGGTGGGCACGGTCGAGGATTCGGATTACGGGCAGATCCCAGGTTATGCGGTGGTCAACCTGTCCACCGGCCTGCGCGGCGACTTCCAGCAGGGCCAGTGGGACGTGTCGCTATGGCTGAAAAACGCCTTCGACAAAACCTACTACACCACCCTGTGGACAGGCGGCAACGGGGGCTATGAAGGGCTGCTGGGCACCCCGCGCACCCTGGGGGTGACCGGGCGCTACGACTTCTAGCCAGGGACGGTGGCGCTGCGGTAGGTGGCCGGGCTGAAGACCCGGGTCACCACCAGCATTGCGATCACCGTCACGCTCAGCACCACCCAGGCGCTGACAAAGCTGCCAGTGAGTTCACGCAGCCAGCCGGTCATCCACGGCGATACGGCATTGATCAAAAAGCCCACGCCCTGCACGAAGGCCGCCAGTTGCCCGGCTTCCCGTGGGTCGCGGCGATGGTCCAGGGTCAACAGCAGGCTCAGGGCAAAGCACGCCCCCAGGCCGAAGCCGATCAGCGCCACCCACAGGTGCGGGTAGTGCAGCGGCGCCAGCAGCAGGCCGAGGTAGCCCACGGTCTGGGCCAGCAGGCTGATGGTCAGCAAGGGCCGGCGGTCGATACCGCGTTGCGCCAGCGCTGGCATCAACAGCGCGGCGATCACCTGGAAAATCGTCATGAACGCCAGCAGCGAGCCGCTGGGCAGTACGCCCCAACCCAGTTGCTGGTAGTACGCCGGCAGCCACGCCACCATGCTCATATACCCGCAGTTCACCAGGCCGAAATACAGCGCCAGCAACCAGGCGCGGCGGTTGCGCAGGCCCTGAAGCGGCGCGGTCACCTGCCGGTTCTTCGCCGCGCCCAACGGCAGCCACGCCCACAGCAGCAACGCGCCGAGCGCCGGCAGCAGCCAGATACCAAGGCCGGCCTGCCAGTGCTGGAAATGGCTGGCCACCAGGGGGCTGAGCAGCGCCGCCAAGCCCCCGCCGCCCATCAACGACGCCGAATACACCCCCATCGCCAGTGGCACCCGGTGGTGGAACTGGCGCTTGATCATCGCCGGCACCAGCGCCTGGATCAGCGCCACCCCGGCCCCGCCCAGCAACGCCGTGGCCAGCAGTGCCGGTGCCTGGCCCAGCAGCCAGCGCACCAGGCACGCCAGCAGGATCATCAGCAAGCCCAGGGCAATCCCACGTCGCTCGCCCAGCTGCGCCTCGACACGGATGCCCACCAGCGCCACCAGCCCCATGCACACCACCGGCAGGCTGGTGAGCAAGGCACTGCTCTGGAAACTCAGGCCGGTGGCCAGGCGGATTTCCCCGAGCAACGGGCTGATAGAGCTGAGGATCGGCCGCAGGTTGAGGCCCAGCACCACCAGTAGGCCCCAGCCGGCGAGGGATTTATTCAGGGTCATGCAGGGTCTTCCATTGACGGTAAAGGGCTTGCATGGCCGGCACCGGCAAGTGCTCGACGGGCAGTTGCTGGGCGGTCAACGGCGCGTTGCAGATGGCGCTGATCGTCAGTCATAGAAAATCTCCCGTCTTGGTGAGCGCGGAGTATGGCCACCGACTGGAGTATTCTGAAATTAAATATAGTCATGCCAACCAGTGGCAAACACGATGGTAATGCCCATGTTCGATCCCGTGCTGTTGCGCAGTTTTGTCGCCGTTGTCGATTGTGCGAATTTCACCCGCGCCGCCGAGCGCCTGCACCTCACTCAATCCACGGTCAGCCAGCAATTGCGCCGTCTGGAAGACAGTGCCGGCTGCCGCTTACTCGACCGCGACCAGCGCCGGGTGGTGGCGACGGTCGAGGGTGAGCGCCTGCTGGCCTATGCACGGCGCATCCTGGCCCTGCACGAAGAAGCCGCCGATGTGCTGATCAACCAGCAGAGCGACGGTGTGCTGCGCCTGGGCGTGCCCGAGGATTTTGCCGCCGAGCGCTTGATGCCGTTGCTGTCGGCGTTTGTCGTGGCCTATCCACGGGTACGCCTGGAGGTCACCAGCGGCTTGGGGCCGGCGTTGCTACGCCAGTATCGCGGCGGCGAATTCGATGTGCTGCTGGTCAAGCAGATGGGCGACAGCGACGACTGCCTGGCCTCCTGGCCGGAGCCGTTGTGCTGGGTTGACAGCCGCCACATGCCGGCCCTGGGCCGCGACCCATTGCCCTTGGTGGCATTCCCGGTGGGCGGCCTGTACCGCAATGAAATGCTCCAGCACCTGGAGGTCGGTGGCTGGCGCTGGCGCATTGGCTATTCCAGCGCGAGCCTGGCCAGTGTGTGTTCGGCGGTGGCGGCGGGGTTGGGCATCAGCCTGCTGCCTGCGCGGGTGGTGCAGGCCGGGCATGTGGTCTTGGGCGCCGACAGCGGTTTGCCCGCGGTGCAGGGCGTGCGGCTGGCGCTGTATGGGCGCCATGGGATGGGGGCGGCGGGGCAGGGCCTGCTGCGCCAGTTGTGGGATTTATGCGAGGCCAACCCGCGATGAGCCATGCCTTTGCGGAATATTTTGCATGCGCGCAAAGCATCCTGATGTTGCCCCTCGCCGCCAGGCCCCGTGGGGCGTGACGTTGGCCGATCCGCTGATTTTCAATATTTCTGTTTGATCTATGTATAACTTTAAAGATTACTTTAAGAGATAAGCGTCTACCCCCGATGATTCAGCTCTCGACGGTCGCCCCACAGGCCCGTCGGTTTTTTCGCTGAAGACAGCAGGGAGTGAATCAATGGGCAATGTCCAGACCGCCGCCAGTGCACCTGAGGCGCTGTGGCGCCAGGCACCGAGTGGTGAGTTGGTCGACCTTGGCCGGCCGCACCGCGCGCCCTTGGGGCAGTTGCGTTTGCAGAAACCCCCCAAGGGGATCTTGAGCCGCCGTGAAGGCCTGTTATTGGGCCTGTTGGCGCTGGCGCTGCATGGCGCGGTGATCTACTGGGTCAGCCAGAAACCGCTGCCGCTGCTGCCGATTGTGCCGCCGGAAATTCCACCGATGACCATCGAGTTTTCCCAGCCGGCGCCGCCGGTGGTGGAGCCGCCGCCGCCCGTACCGCCGCCGCCTGCGGTTGTGGAACCACCGCCACCGGTCGTGGATGAGTTGGCCGCCAAGCCGGCGCCACCCAAGCCGATCCCAAAACCCAAGCCCAAACCTGTGCCCAAGCCCGAACCCAAGCCGGTGCCCAAAGCCGTTGAGCATCCGCCTGCGCCACCCCAGCCGGCACCGCCAGCCCCACCAGCGCCGGCACCGGTGACGCCTGCTTCGGCCAACGCCGCGTACCTGAAGAACCCGGCGCCCGAGTACCCGTCACTGGCCCAGCGCCGTGGCTGGGAAGGCACGGTGTTGTTGCGCGTGCAGGTATTGGCCAGCGGCAAGCCCGGTGAAATCCAGGTGCAGAAGAGTAGCGGTCGCCAGCCACTCGACGACGCCGCACTCAGCGCCGTGAAGCGCTGGAGCTTCGTGCCCGCCAAGCAGGGCGACGTGGCCCAGGATGGCTGGGTCAGCGTACCCATCGATTTCAAGATTCATTGAGCCTTTGCTCGACACTCTATCGCTTACACCGAGGACCGCATCATGACGTTACTGGCATCTCCACTTGAATCCATCGAAAGCGCGGTGATCTGGCTGCTGGTGGTGTTTTCCGTCGCCACCTGGGGCCTGGCCCTGCTCAAGGGCGTGCAATTCGGCCGCCTCAAGGCCCAGGATCGCAAGTTTCACAAACAGTTCTGGGCGGCGTCGAGCCTCGATTCGGCCGCCGAATTGAGCGAAACCCACCCCGGCGCCGCCGCCCGCGTGGCCCAGGCCGGTTATGCCGCGATCCAGGTCGGCGAGGCATCCCATGCCGCCGACTTGAGCCAGGCGATCAACCACCAGGACCGCCTCGAACGTGCCCTGCGCCAGCAGATCGTGCGTGAGCGGCGCTCCCTGGAAACCGGCCTGGCCGTGGTCGCGAGTATCGGCAGCACCTCGCCCTTTATCGGCCTGTTCGGCACGGTGTGGGGGATCATGGAAGCCTTGAAAGGCATCAGCGCCGCCGGCTCCGCCAGCCTCGAAACCGTGGCCGGCCCTATCGGCGCGGCGCTGGTCGCGACCGGTGTGGGGATCGCCGTCGCCGTACCGGCGGTGCTGGTCTACAACTACTTCCTGCGCCGCCTGAAACTGACGGCTGCCGACCTGGATGACTTCGCCCATGACTTCTACAGCCTGGCGCAGAAAAACTCATTCCGTGTGCTGGTCCACCCGACGCTGCACAAAAACGCCGCCCAGGGCAGTGCGCAAAAAGTGAAGGAGGCGTCCTGATATGGCCTTCTCCACCCAAGACAGCGACGAGGTACTCAGTGAGATCAACGTCACGCCCCTGGTGGACGTGATGCTGGTCTTGCTGGTGGTGTTTATCGTCACCGCCCCGCTGTTGACCAACGCGATCCCGATCAACCTGCCCAAGACCGAAGCCGTGGCCCCGGTGGAGCAGAAAGACCCGCTGGTGGTGAGCATCGACGGCGCCGGCAAAGTGTTTATCAACAAGGATGAAATCCAGCCGGACCTGCTGGAATTCAACCTACAGGCCGCCAAGGCCAAGGACCCCCAGGTGCGGGTGCAACTGCAAGCGGATGACGGCGTGAACTATGGCGAAGTGGCGCGGGCCATGGCGTCGATTGAGCGGGCGGGGATTACCAAGCTGTCGGTGATTACCGCGCGTTAGTGTCAACAGCCTCGACAATTTTTGGGCCGTCTCCTTGGCAGGGTGCGGCCTTTTTTTTGCCTGGGATTTAAGCCTCACGCCCAACTCCATATGGAGTTGGGTTTGTGTGGGAGCGGGCTTGCCCGCGATGGCGCAGTGTCAGTCAGCATATGTATTGGCTGAGACACCGCTATCGCGGGCAAGCCCGCTTCCACATTTTATTGAAGCGAATGGTTTTTTGGTTATTAATAAATAGCTTCTTATTCCTTAACGAATATATGCCCCATCCCTATACTGGTCAGCAACGTTAAACGCTGCAGGAGGGCACACCCATGCACAGCGAGTTGATCCGTTACCTGATCGTGCCGGGCTGGCAAGGATCGCCAGAAGATCATTGGCAAACCCATTGGCAGAACAGCCTGCCCAACAGCGCCCGCGTGGAGCAGGCCGACTGGTTGACCCCGCGCCGCGAAGACTGGGTGGCAGCCTTGGCTGAAGCTATTGCGGCCGACAGCACCCCAGTGATCCTGATCGCCCACAGCTTGGGCTGCATCACCGTGGCGCACTGGGCGGCCAGCGCGCCGTTGCAGTTCCTGCGCCAGGTGCGCGGGGCCTTGCTGGTGGCCCCGGCAGACGTCGAGCGCCCGGCGTGTGCGCCGGCGTTGCGCAACTTTGCGCCGATTCCCCGCGACCTGTTGCCGTTTCCCAGCCAGGTCGTCAGCTCCGACAACGACAGTGCGATCAGCGCCCCGCGGGCCCTGGAACTGGCGCGTAACTGGGGGGCTGAAGCCGGGGTTCTCGCAGGCGCCGGGCATATCAACGTGAAGTCCGGCCACCGACGTTGGGAGCAGGGTTTCGCCTACCTCTATCGCCTGCAAAACCGCTTGGAGCATCACTCCCGGCGCCGCGCCTAATACCTTTTCAACGCCCCGTCCCTTGAGTGGAATTGGGGCGGGAGCCTGCCATGAGCCTGCATGAAACCTTTGGCCAGCCACTGCTGACCTTCCCCGACGCCGAAAAAAGCCCCCTGAGCATCCGTGCCAAGGCGCTGGTGTTTGTCGACCCCCGCTCCCGGCAACTGCGCGAAGACCTCGAAAGCCTGGCCCCGCGCGCCTTGCCCGTATTGATTCGCGGCGAAACCGGCAGCGGCAAGGAGTTGCTGGCGCGCCATATCCATCGCGGCAGTGACCGCAGCGGCCTGTTTGTGTCGGTCAACTGCGGTGCGATCAGCCCCACTTATGCCGATGCCGAACTGTTCGGCTATGCCGCCGGCAGCCACAGCGGCGCGGCCAGCAGCCGGGCCGGTTGGTTTGGCTCGGCCAACGGCGGCACCTTGTACCTCGATGAGATCGGCGACTTGCCGCTGCCGATCCAGATCAAGCTGCTCGCCGCCCTGGAAAACCATGAAGTCACCCGCGTCGGCGCCCATCAGCCGAGCCCGGTGGATGTGCGCCTGGTGGCCGCCACCAGCATCGACCTGGCCCAGGCCGTGGCCGTGGGTAAATTCCACGAGCGCCTGTTCCATTACCTCAACGAAGGCCAGTTGGAACTGCCGGCGCTGCGCGAACGGGTGGGGGACATCCTGTCTTTGGCCGAGTACTTCCTGGGGATCTACAGCCAGCGTCTGGGCCTGCCGGTGCCGTTGATCAGCGAGGAGGCGCAGCGGCTGCTGGAGCAACACAGTTGGCCGGGCAATACGCGGGAGCTGGAGAACGTGATCCACTTTGCGCTGTTGGTCAGCAGTGGTGATGAGATCCTGCCGGAGCACTTGAACCTGCCGGTGGCGTCGGTGGCGCAGATCGCGCACCAGGCGCGGCAGATCCTGAGCAGTGGCAACGAAGTCGAACGCGCAGCGTTGACGCGTCTGTTTCAGGGCTTGGGCGCTGTATGAGCAAAATGGAATATCAAAGTGAATAAAAGGTATTGTTCGGGAATAAAAAATATCGGTATTGTCCCTTTCACGCCGCGATAGCACATCGCTGGCACCCCCATAAGAAAGCGGCCGTCACCGACGCCCCGGATTTTCGATTAAGGACACTGCATGAAAAAGGTTCTGTTGTTCACCGCCCTGGCGGCTGCCCTGACTGCCGGTATCGCTCAAGCCAACGAAAAACTGGTGATCGCGGCCACGCCGGTGCCCCACGCCGAGATCCTTGAGCTGATCAAGCCGACCCTGGCCAAAGAAGGCGTGGACCTGGAAATCAAGGTCTTCACCGACTATGTGCAGCCGAACGTGCAAGTGGCCGAGAAGCGCCTGGATGCCAACTACTTCCAGACCCTGCCGTACCTGGAAAACTTCAACAAGGGTAAAGGCACCAACCTGGTCACCGTGGTTGGTGTGCACGTTGAACCGTTTGGCGGCTACTCGAAAAAGATCAAGAAAATCGAAGACTTGAAAGATGGCGCCACCGTTGCCATCCCTAACGAAGGCTCCAACAGCGGCCGCGCCCTGTTGCTGCTGCAAAAGGCCGGTGTGATCACCCTCAAAGACCCGAAAAACGCCCTGGCCACACCAAAAGACATCGCCAGCAACCCGAAGAACCTGAAGTTCAAGGAACTGGAGTCGGCCTTGCTGCCACGCGTCCTGGACCAGGTTGACCTGGACCTGATCAACACCAACTACGCCCTGGAAGCCGGCCTGAACCCGGCCAAGGATGCGCTGATCATTGAAGCGTCCGATTCGCCGTACGTGAACTTCCTGGTGGCCCGTCCAGACAACAAAGACAGCGCCGCCATCCAGAAACTGTCCAAGGCCCTGACCAGCCCTGAAGTCAAAGCCTTCATCGAGCAGAAGTACAAAGGCGCGGTGGTGCCGGCGTTCTGATTTGCCAAACCCCCTTCAAGAAATGTGGGAGCTGAGCTTGTGTGGGAGCTGGCTTGCCTGCGATAGCATCACCTTAGTGTCACTGACACACCGAGGTGCCTGCATCGCGGGCAAGCCCGGCTCCCACACAAGCCTGCTCCCACATTGGGTTGGTGTTATGCCTATTAATCCCGGCTGTTGATCGCCCGCCGCAGCGCCACCAGCCATTTCACCAAGTCCTGCGGATCAATCGGTTTCGCCTCGTTCATCTGTCATTCCCTCGTTGGTTAAATGGCCCTCAGTCTGGCCACGCGCTGTCCTTCCTTGTTGTTCAGCGCTGAAAAAAGACCCTTCCTACGCACCTCAGAACAATAGCTGTCACCTGCGATCCCTGCGAATCCAGAGGTTAGTTTTTTGGGTGATATCAATATGCTATTTCGGTATTTAAATTTTGGTTTTTATACCTTTAAAGTCAGCGCTTGCCGGCGTTACCCACGCTGGACCGGACTGCGTTTACGCCGCATTACCCCTGCGGCGCCCAGGACTTGAAATGACTTTTGACTACGCGTTTATCCTCAGCACCCTGCCGGCGTTTCTCAAGGCCGTGGGGGTAACCCTGCAAGTGGGCTTGATCGCCATCGGCACCTCGCTGCTGGTGGCGCTGGTCAACGCGGCCCTGCTGGTGTTCCGCACGCCCTACCTGTCGCGCCTGGTGGCGCTGTATGTGGAGCTGGCGCGCAACACGCCGCTGCTGATCCAGCTGTTTTTCGTGTACTTCGCCTTGCCGGCCCTGGGCTTGAATATTTCCGGGTTCTGGGCGGCGATCATCACCATGACCTTTTTGGGCGGCGCCTACCTCACCGAAGTGCTGCGCGCCGGTGTGGAAGCGGTGCCGCTGGCGCAGATCGAGTCGGGCAAGTCCATCGGCCTGTCCGACTGGCAGTTGTTGCGCCATGTGATCCTGCCCCAGGCCGGGATCCTCAGCCTGCCGGCGCTGTTTGCCAATTTCATTTTCCTGCTCAAGGAAACCACCGTGGTCTCGGCGGTGGCGGTGCCAGAGATTCTCTACACCACCAAAAGCTACATCGCCCTGTACTACAAGACTTACGAGATGCTCGCCGTGCTCACGCTGATTTGCGTGCTGTTGTTCTTGCCGCTGTCGCTGCTGCTCAGCCGCCTGGAAAGGAGGCTCCAGCATGGCCAGTTCGGGTCTTGAGTTGTTGTGGGTGTCGTTGCCGCAACTGGGCAAGGGCGCTGCACAAACCCTGTCGATTTCGTTTTTGAGCATCGCCTTCAGCACCATTGGCGGGGTGGTGTATGGGGTGCTGCGCACTTTGAATGTGCGGGCGATCAACCTGCTGCTGCGCATTTACCTGGAGTTGTTCCGCGCAATTCCGGTGCTGGTGTGGCTGTACCTGCTGTTTTTTGGCCTGCCGATTTTTACCGGCCTGAGCATTCCCAGTTTTTGGTGCGCGGTGCTGGTGCTGTCGCTGTGGGGCGCCAGTGAAGTGGGCGAAGTGGTGCGCGGCGCGTTGCATTCGCTGCCGCGCGGGCAGCGGGAGGCGGGGCTGTCGATTGGCTTGTCGGCGCCGCAGCTCTACGGCTATGTGCTGCTGCCCCAGGCGCTCAAGCGCATGACGCCGCCGACCATCAACGTCTACACGCGGATCATCAAGACCAGCTCCCTGGCGGTGCTGATCGGCGTGGTGGACGTGATCAAGGTCGGCCAGCAAATCATCGAGCGCACCTATGAGTCGGTGTTGATCTACGGCGCGCTGTTCCTGTTTTTCTTCTTTATCTGCTACCCGTTGTCGGCCGCCTCCAAGGTGCTGGAACGGCGCTGGGCCCAAGCATGAGCGCATTGATCGAGTTTCAGGGTTTCAATAAATTCTTCGGCGCACAGCAGGTGCTCAATGACATCGACCTGAGGGTGCAAAGCGGTGAAGTGGTGGTGATCCTCGGCCCCAGCGGCTGCGGTAAAAGCACCTTGCTGCGTTGCCTCAATGGCCTGGAAGTGGCCCACAGCGGCAGCCTGCGGCTGGCCGGCAAAGAGCTGCTGGATAAACACACCGACTGGCGCCAGGTGCGCCAGGACGTAGGCATGGTGTTCCAGAGTTACCACCTGTTCCCCCATATGAGCGTGCTCGACAACATCCTGCTGGGCCCGCTGAAAGTGCAAAAGCGCGAGCCCCGCGAAGCCCGCGAGCAGGCGCAAAAACTGCTGGAACGGGTGGGGCTCGCCGACAAGCGCGATGCCTTCCCGCGCCAGCTCTCGGGCGGCCAGCAGCAACGCATCGCCATCGTCCGTTCGCTGTGCATGAACCCCCAGGTCATGCTGTTTGACGAAGTCACCGCCGCCCTCGACCCGGAAATGGTCAAGGAAGTGCTGGAGGTGATCCAGGACCTGGCCCGCGATGGCATGACCCTGCTGATTGTCACCCACGAAATGGCCTTCGCCCGCGCCGTCGCCGACCGCGTGGTGTTTATGGAGGCGGGCCGCATCCTCGAACACAACACCCCAGAGGCCTTCTTTACGAACCCGCAGACCGCACGCGCGCAGCAGTTCCTCGAGAAATTCTCGTTTGTTTCAACACTGCCCAAGAAAATCAAGGAACTGGAGCTGATATGAAAAAGTTACTGCTGCCACTGTTTGCCGTCGCCTTACTGGCCGGCTGCGATAAGAAGGCCGAAGAGCCGGTAAAACCTGCGGCTGTCAGCTACATCGACAAGATCAAGGCCCGCGACAAGCTGATCGTCGGCGTGTTTACCGACAAGCCGCCGTTTGGCTTTGTCGATGAAGCCGGGCGCTACGTGGGCTTTGATACCGATATCGGCCGCCGGTTTGCCAAGGACCTGCTGGGCGACGAGAACAAGGTCGAGTTCGTGGCCGTGGAGCCGGCCAGCCGTATCCCGTTTTTGCAGAGCGACAAGGTTGACCTGATCCTCGCCAACATGACCGTGACCCCGGAGCGCAAGGAAGCGGTGGAGTTCACCAACCCCAACCTGAAAGTCGCGGTCCAGGCCCTGGTGCCTAACCAAAGCACGGTGAAAAGCCTCGACGACCTGGCCACCCGCACCACCATCGTCACCACCGGCACCACCGCCGATATCTGGCTGACCAAGAACCACCCGGACTGGAAACTGCTCAAGTTCGAGAAAAACTCCGAGTCGCTGCAAGCCTTGTCGGCTGGGCGTGGCGATGCCTATGCGCAAGACAACCTGGTGCTGTTCAGCTGGGCCAAACAGAACCCGGGCTATCGCGTGCTGGAAGAGAAACTGGGCGACGAAGCGCCGATTGCACCGGCGGTGAAGAAGGGCAATATCGAACTGCGCGACTGGGTGAATGCCGAGTTGGCGAAGCTGGGCGAAGAGCAGTTCTTGCTCAAGCTGTATGACCAGTACGTGCGCAAAGAACTGAGCGATGAGACCAAGCCTGAGAGTGTGATTGTTGAAGGGGGTAAGTGGCAGGGCTGATCCTGTACTGAATGTTCCCCTGTGGGAGCGGGCTTGCCCGCGATGAGGCCGGTGCAGGCACCGCCTAGCTCGGCCAATGCCACGCCGGCTCATCCAACACCCGCTGCCCCACAATCTGCGTCTGGCCCATCACCTTCTCCAGCACAATCGAATGGCATCCCTCATCTTGCTGCAACGCCGCGATCAAGCGGCTGGCATGGGACACCACCCACACCTGGCATTGCTTGGATGCCTGGATGATCAGGCGCGCCAAGGCCGGCAACAGGTCCGGGTGCAGGCTGGTTTCCGGTTCGTTGAGGACCATCATCGTCGGCGGGCGTGGGGTCAGCAGCGCGGCGATCAGCAGCAGGTAGCGCAAGGTGCCGTCCGAGAGTTCCGCCGCCGACAGCGGCCGCAGCAACCCTTCCTGATAGAACTCAATGGCGAAACGCCCGCCCTGCAACGGCTCGATATGCAAACGCGCGCCGGGAAACGCATCGCTCACCGCCTGCTGCAAGGCCTCGGGGTCGCCGATTTCGCGGATGGTCTGCAACGCGGCTGCCAGGTCGCGGCCATCGTGATGCAACACCGGCGTGCGCGTACCCAGTTGCGGTAGGCGCACCGGTGCATCGGCGTCGCTGCGAAAGTGATCGTAGAAGCGCCAGCCGCGAATGCTTTCGCGCAGTGTCAGGACTTCCGGCGAGCCGCGCAGGCTGCCGACCTGATCGAACAGGCTGTGGTAGTTGGGCGTGTGCTGGGCCAGCACCTCCCAGGCCCGTCCGTCGCGGGCGCGCACCATCGGCCCGGAGCGCTGCACCAGCAGGCTGGCCGGGCGATAGACGTGGCCGGCCCAGATGCATTCTTTTTTGATCTCGGGGTCCAGGGAAAAATACGACTCGCTGGGTTCTGGCAGGCCTAGGGAGATCGCATAGCTGAAATCCTCCCCGGCAAACCCCAGGCGCAAGCGCTTGGCGCCGCTGCGTACGCTCAGCTCCACCGGCACCTCGCCGTTGTGCATGCGCCGGCTGATGCTTTCGGGGCCGGCCCAGAAGGTCGAATCCAGGCCGCCTTCGCGGGCCAGGGCATTGATCACCCCGCCCTGGGCGGTTTCCGCCAACAGGCGCAAGGCACGGTACAGGTTGGATTTGCCGCTGCCATTGGGGCCGGTGATCAGGTTCAGCCGATCCAGCGGCACTACCAATTTATTGATCGAGCGGTAATTGGCCACCGCTAAGGTCTTAAGCATCGAGGGCGTTCCGGGCCGGCATGGAGCCACATCTTATCGTGTAGAAGAACACCACCGCAGGCCTGCAAATCACTTAGGCGAAGGCGGAACCCTGAACTAAGCTCACAGTCGCATACACACTGGCACGTCAGTATCACGCGAAAGGAGCCTGCATGGGCGGTCCCACCTCAACAGTTATTTGTGGCGTAGCCCTGCTGGCATTGCTCAGCGGCTGTGGCCAGGAAAAACCTGAGCCCAAGGCCCACTCCAGGGTGTTTGTGCAAACCGTGCAACCGGTCGATTTTGCCGCGGCGGTGACCCTGACCGGGGATATCCAGGCGCGGGTGCAGACCGATTTGTCGTTTCGCGTGGGCGGTAAGATTATCCAGCGCATGGTCGATGTGGGCGACCGCGTGACGGCCCGGCAAGTGCTGGCCAGGCTCGATCCCAAGGATTTGCAGACCAACGTCGATTCCGCCCAGGCCCAGGTGGTGGCGGAACAGGCGCGGGTCAAACAGACGGCGGCGGCCTTTGTGCGCCAGGAAAAACTCCTGCCCAAGGGCTACACCAGCCGCAGCGAATACGACGCCGCCCAGGCCGCGCTGCGCAGCAGCCAAAGCGCCCTGGCGGCGGCGCAGGCGCAGTTGGCCAATGCCCGCGAGCAACTGGGCTACACCGCGTTGATCGCCGAGGCGCCGGGAGTGATTACCGCGCGCCAGGCCGAAGTCGGCCAGGTGGTGCAGGCCACCGTGCCGATTTTCAGCCTGGCCCGCGACGGCGAGCGCGATGCGGTGTTCAACGTCTACGAATCGCTGCTGGCGGAGCCACCGCCGGATGTGCCAATCACCGTCAGCCTGCTGGACAACCCGAGCATCAAGGCCGTGGGCCGAGTGCGTGAAGTGACCCCGGCCGTTGCCGCCAGCAGCGGCACGGTGCAGGTGAAGATCGCCCTGGAGGCCTTGCCCAAGGGCATGCAACTGGGTTCGGTGGTCAGCGCCACCGCCAACGGGCAAACCAGGGCCAGCATCGAACTGCCCTGGGCGGCACTGACCAAAGACCTCAGCGAGCCTGCCGTATGGCTGGTGGACGATGACGGCAAGGCGCAATTGCACAAGGTCACTGTCGCGCGCTACCTGACCGGCAAAGTGATCATCAGTGACGGCCTCAAGGGCGGCGAAAAAGTCGTGGTGGCCGGTGGGCAATTGCTGCACCCGGGCATGGTGGTGGAGATCGCCCAGGCGCCGGATCCGGTCCAGGCCAAGGGGGTGCAGCCATGAAGCGCCTGACGCTGCTCCTCGCCAGCAGCCTGCTGCTGGTGGCCTGCTCCAAGGAAGAACCGGCGCCGGACCCCGTGCGCCCGGTGCTCTCGGTCGAGGTGAAAGCCGAAGACCAGGCCCACCTCGGGCGTTTTGCCGGCAGCATCCAGGCACGTTATGAAAGCAACCTGGGCTTCCGGGTGCCAGGGCGTATTGCGCGGCGCGCGGTGGATGTGGGCGCCGAAGTTGACAAGGGCGCCTTGCTGGCCGTGCTCGATCCCACCGACCAGCAGAACCAGCTGCGCGCGGCCCAAGGCGACCTGGCGCGGATCCAGGCGCAATTTATCAATGCCCAGGCCAATGCGCGCCGCCAGCAGGAACTGTTCAACCGTGGCGTCGGCGCCCAGGCGCAACTGGACATTGCCCAGACCGACCTGAAAACCACCCAGGCTTCCCTCGACCAGGCCAAGGCCTCGGTGGACCAGGCCAGGGACCAGCTCAACTACGTCGAGTTGCGCACCGACCATGGCGGCATCGTCACCGCCTGGAATGCCGAAGCCGGCCAGGTGGTCAGTGCCGGCCAGCAAGTGGTGACGCTGGCCCGCCCGGATATCAAGGAAGCGGTGATCGACCTGCCTGCCGGCCTCGCCGAGCGCCTGCCGGCCGATGTGGTGTTCCTGGTGGCCAGCCAGCTGGAGCCCAGCATCAACACCACCGCCACCGTGCGCGAGATCGAACCCCAGGCCCAAAGCGCAACCCGCACCCGTCGCGCACGCCTGACCCTGGCCCAGACGCCCCCGGCGTTCCGCCTGGGCACGGCGATCAGCGTGACCTTGAGCTCGACCATCGCCCCGCGCATCGAACTGCCTGCCAGTGCGGTGCAGGATGTCGAGGGCAAGACCCGTATCTGGGTCGTCGATAGACAACAACAGAGCGTGCAGCCCCGTGATGTGACCCTGGTCAGCCGCGACGCCAGCCATGTCGTGCTCAGCGGCGGCGTGCAGCCTGGCGAGCGTGTGGTCAGCGCCGGGGTCAACAGCCTCAAGCCTGGACAAAAAGTCAAAACCGACGAGGACAGCCCGCGATGAAAGGGAGCTTCAACTTATCCGACTGGGCGCTCAAGCATCAGTCCTTCGTCTGGTACCTGATGTTCGTCGCGCTGTTGATGGGCGTGTTTTCCTACATGAACCTGGGGCGCGAGGAAGATCCGTCCTTCACCATCAAGACCATGGTGATCCAGACCCGCTGGCCGGGCGCGACCCAGGAAGAAACCCTCAAGCAGGTCACCGACCGCATCGAGAAAAAGCTCGAAGAGCTGGACTCCCTGGACTATGTGAAAAGCTACACCCGGCCCGGAGAATCCACGGTTTTCGTGTTCCTCAAGGACACCACCAGCGCCAAGGCGATCCCCGAGATCTGGTACCAGGTGCGCAAGAAGATTGACGATATCCGCGGCACCTTCCCCCAGGGCTTGCAGGGGCCGTCGTTCAACGACGAATTCGGTGATGTGTTTGGCTCGGTGTATGCCTTTACCGCCGATGGCATGTCGATGCGCCAGTTGCGTGATTACGTCGAGCAGGTGCGTGCTGAGATCCGGGCGGTGCCGGGGCTGGGCAAGGTCGAGATGATCGGCCAGCAGGACGAAGTGATTTACCTGAATTTTTCCACGCGCAAACTGGCTGCCCTGGGGATTGACCAGCGCCAAGTGGTGCAGAGCCTGCAATCGCAGAACGCGGTGACCCCGGCCGGGGTGATCGAGGCCGGGCCGGAGCGGATTTCGGTGCGCACCTCGGGGCAATTTGCCTCGGAAAAGGATCTGGCCGACGTCAACCTGCGGCTCAATGACCGCTTCTATCGCCTGGCGGATATCGCCGATATCAGCCGTGGTTATGTGGACCCGACGCGGCCGCTGTTTCGTTTTAACGGCCAGCCAGCCATCGGCCTGGCCATTGCCATGCAGAAGGGCGGCAATATCCAGGAGTTCGGCAAGGCCCTGCACCAGCGCATGGACGAGCTGACGGCCGACCTGCCGGTGGGCATCGGCGTGCACAAGGTGTCGGACCAGGCTGAAGTGGTGGAAGAGGCTGTTGGCGGCTTCACCAGTGCGCTATTTGAAGCGGTGATCATCGTGCTGGTGGTGAGCTTTATCAGCCTCGGCCTGCGCGCCGGGCTGGTGGTGGCGTGCTCGATCCCGCTGGTGCTGGCGCTGGTGTTTGTGTTCATGGAATACAGTGGCATCACCATGCAGCGGGTGTCGCTGGGCGCGCTGATCATCGCCCTCGGCTTGCTGGTGGATGACGCGATGATCACCGTGGAAATGATGATCACACGCCTGGAAAAAGGCGAGACCCTGGAGCAGGCGGCGACTTTTGCCTACACCTCCACCGCATTCCCGATGCTCACCGGCACCCTGGTGACCGTGGCCGGGTTTGTGCCGATTGGCCTCAACGCCAGCTCGGCGGGCGAGTACACCTTCACCCTGTTTGCGGTGATTGCGGTGGCGATGCTGGTGTCGTGGGTGGTGGCTGTGTTGTTTGCGCCGGTGATCGGCGTGCATATCCTCAGCAGCAAGGTCAAACCCCACAGTGACGAGCCGGGGCGGGTCGGGCGGGTATTCAACGCCGGCATGCTGTGGGCCATGCGCAACCGCTGGTGGGCGATTGGCCTGACGGTGCTGCTGTTTGCGGCGTCGGTGTTTTCCATGCAGTTTGTGCAGAATCAGTTTTTCCCGTCGTCGGACCGCCCGGAGATCCTCGTCGACCTCAACCTGCCGCAAAACGCCTCGATCAATGAAACCCGCAAGGCCGTGGACCGCCTGGAAGCGATCATCAAGGACGACCCGGACATCGCGCGCTGGAGCACCTACATCGGCCAGGGCGCGATCCGTTTCTACCTGCCCCTGGACCAGCAACTGGAGAACCCGTACTACGCGCAGTTGGTGATCGTCAGCAAGGGCGTGGAAGAGCGCGGCGCGCTGATCGAGCGCCTGCAACAGCGCTTGCGCGATGACTTCGTGGGCGTCGGCAGTTTTGTCCAACCCCTGGAAATGGGCCCGCCGGTCGGGCGGCCAATCCAGTACCGGGTATCGGGCAAAGACATCGACCAGGTGCGCAAGCACGCGATCGAGCTGGCGACGTTGCTGGATAAAAATACGCACCTGGGCGAGATCATCTACGACTGGAACGAGCCGGGCAAAGTGCTGCGGATCGATATCGCCCAGGACAAGGCGCGCCAGCTCGGGCTATCGTCCGAAGACGTGGCGCAATTGATGAACAGCGTGGTCAGCGGCGCGGCCGTGACCCAGGTGCACGACGATATCTACCTGATCAACGTGGTTGGTCGCGCCGAAGATGCCGAGCGCGGCACCCCGGAAACCTTGCAGAACCTGCAAATCGTCACCCCCAGCGGCACCTCGATCCCGCTACTGGCCTTTGCCACCGTGCGTTACGAGTTGGAGCAGCCGCTGGTGTGGCGTCGCGACCGCAAGCCGACCATCACCATCAAGGCCGCCGTGCGCGACGAGATGCAGCCGACCGACCTGGTCAAGCAGCTCAAGCCTGAGATCGACAAGTTCAGCGCCGGCTTGCCGGTGGGCTACAAGGTCGCTACCGGCGGCACCGTGGAAGAAAGCGGCAAGGCCCAGGGCCCGATTGCCAGTGTGGTGCCGTTGATGCTGTTCTTGATGGCGACCTTCCTGATGATCCAGTTGCACAGCGTGCAGAAGATGTTCCTGGTGGCCAGCGTGGCCCCGCTGGGCCTGATTGGCGTGGTGCTGGCGCTGATTCCCACGGGCACGCCCATGGGCTTTGTGGCGATCCTGGGGATCCTGGCGCTGATCGGCATCATCATCCGCAACTCGGTGATTCTGGTGACGCAGATCGATGCCTACGAGCAGGAAGGCTACACGCCGTGGGACGCGGTGGTGCAGGCCACCGAACACCGGCGCCGGCCGATCCTGCTGACGGCGGCGGCCGCCAGCCTGGGCATGATCCCCATTGCTCGGGAAGTGTTCTGGGGGCCGATGGCCTACGCGATGATCGGCGGCATCATCATCGCCACCTTGCTGACACTGCTGTTTTTGCCGGCGCTGTATGTGGCCTGGTACAAAATCCGCGAGCCCAAGCACAGCTGAACATGGTCCCATCACACAAGCCTCGTAGCGGTTACGGGCTTGGTGTGGTGGGAAACGTCTCTAAATTCCCCGCGCGTGCCTTCCTGGTAACGAATTGTTTTACCCTCGCCCTTTCGTTCCCGTGAAGGCCTGCGTCATGACCCTTTGCCTACGCCGTGCCTGGCTGGCCTGTGTGCTCCTGCTCTCGCCCCTGGCCGTGGCCGGCACCGTGCTGGAAAACCCCCAGTGGCGCATCGAACTGGATGCAGCGACCCTGGCCATACGCGTGACCCCGGCCGGCCGCGAGCCGGTGCAGGCCTCCAGCGGCGTGGCGGCCCATGCGGTCAGCCAGTTGCGACAGTCCACTCAGCACGCCAACTGGCAATGGGATAAAGGCGCCTACCGCCTGAGTGCCACCCTGGAGCAGCGCGACCTGGTCCTGACCATCACCGCCCGCGAGGCCGGCGAGTTGGAGATTATCCGCCAGCCTGCCAGCGCCATGGGCAAGGGCTTGATCTGGCCGCTCGCCGAGGGGCATTACATCCCCGCCGGCAATCGCCTCTGGCAAGACTTCCTGCTGGAGTATGGCGATATGAACAGCACCCAGGACCTCAGCCTGCCGTTATGGGGCGTCGATCACGAACGCTTCACCCTCAACTGGCTGCTGACCAACCCGTATAACAACCGCTTGCAGTGGCAGGCCGAGGGCCCGCGCCTGGGCTTGTCGCTACGCCATGAATTCACCGCCCTGGACCCCAGCGCACCGATGACCCTGCGCCTGAACCTGGGCGAGGCCGACATGCTGGCCGGTGCCAAACGCTACCGCCAGTGGCTGGTGGAGCAGGGGCTCTATGAGCCGCTGGCAGACAAACTGCAACGCCTGCCGGCCGGCGAAAAGCTGTTGGGGGCCAGCCATGTGTACCTGTGGGGCAATGACCTGCTGGGCCTTGGCGATGTGCGCGATTGGGCGCAGTTGCGCACATTGCTGCGTGCGCCTGAGGGGTTGGGCGCGCAACTCAATGGCTTGCTGGACCCTGAAGCGGCGCAGGTGGTGCAAGCCCCCCAGCCGTTCCTGGATCGCTACCAGCAAGCCGTGCTGCTCAGAGGGCTCAACGCGGCACTTAACAAAAAGGCGCGCCAGGCTTGGCAAGCCAGGGCCGAGCCCGATATGCACGCGCTCGTCGAAGGCTATGGTGCGGTCCGTCAGGCATTGGCGGTGGCGTTTGCCAGCGCCTTGAGCGCAGCCCCTGAAACCTGGGGCAGCACATTGTCCGCCACAACCCTAAAGACGCTGGAGGACAGTGGCCTGCAACGCCTGCTGCTGACCCTGGGCGAAGGCTGGGAGGGTGGGCTGTGGCACCCCGAGGCCGTGCGCGCAGGCGTCGAGGCCGGGTATTTGATGGCCCCTTACGACTCCTATCAAACCGCCCTGGCAGACACCGAAAACCCCGACTGGATCACCGCCCACCTGGGTAGCCGTGCCTATCGCGACTGTTCGATCATGTTAAAGAACGGCCAGCTCAAGACCGGCTTCCAGAAGTCCGGGCATTACACCGACCCGCGCTGCGTACGCCCGCTGCTGCAGGCACGGGTGACGGCGGTGCAGGCCAGGGCCGGGTTCAATGCCTGGTTTCTCGATGCCTACGCCACCGGCATGCTGTTTGACAGCTATCGCTCGGTACTGGGCATGACCCAGGCGCAGAACGCCGAAGGCAATATCGACGCGGCGCGCTGGATCGCCAGCCAGCTCCAGTTGCCGGTGGGTTCCGAAGACGGCAACGCCACCACCGCCCGTGGCGTGCTGTTCGCCCATGGCATGCAAACCCCGGTCATGGGCTGGGGCGACCGCGAGATGACCCAGGACAAGCAATCGCCGTACTACGTGGGGGCCTGGTACCCACCAGAGGAACCGGCAGTGTTCTTCAAGCGCGTGCCCCTCAAAGAGCCGCTGCGCACGGTGTACTTTGCCCCGGCGATGCGCCTGCCGTTGTATCAGGCGGTGTTCCATGGCGCGGTCATCACCAGCCATCACTGGCTGTTCGACAGCCTGAAGCTGAGCAATGTGCAGGGGGAGAACGAGTTGACCCAACTGCTCTACAACGTGCCGCCGTTGTATCACCTGAGCGCCGCCACCTTGCAGCAGCGCTTGCCGATGATCCAGCGTCAGGATGGGTTTTTTCGCCCGTTGCATGAGCGTTTGGCGACCCAGGCGTTGACGGATTTTCGCTGGCTGAGCCGCGACCGGCTGGTGCAGCAGACCACGTTTGCCGATGGCACGCGGTTGGTGGCCAACTTTGCGCAGGAGCAGAGGGACGGCTATGCGGCGCGCAGTGTGACGGCGTGGGTGGTGGGTGAAAGTCCGGTGGTGTATCAGGTGGATCAGCAGCGCCCTTGAGGCCATCGCGGGCAAGTCGAATCGTCGCACCGCGATAGCGTCAGTTGCCTCACCGCCGATATTGAACAATCAAATCGACAACTTGCTGGAGAGTCGTGATGTGATCCCAATCATCCTGAGTCGCCTGCAATTTGAATTGCCATTTGATCTGCATGACAAAGCAGGTCAGATCTTCATCAATGATCTTAAAGTCGTGGATGAAGTCCGTTTGTTCCGTCACCTGGCTTCGGTCGATAAAGCCAATGATATCGACGAAAAGCTGGATCACTTTTTCACTAATCTCGGCTCTGGTCAGGTTACTTTCCATTTCTTGCCTCATAGGCACACTTACCAATACTAATTAGATCAAAAACAGCCAAACCCGCAGCAACGAAGGGAATGCCTCGCCCGAGAATGCCAAATACCCGGACGGTACCAAAAGTTGCTTTTGCCATGCTGGCCAATGTCGGCTGCCTGATCAGTGTACGAGGGAAAAAGCGCATTCCAATGAGGCTAGCCAGGTTTGTTGTTTTGCTGGAGCCCACGTGGACCCAGGTTCCCACAGCAATTTTGCTGATGGGTATGCCCGCCGCACCGGTTAGAACCGTTGCTACCGTCAAACCGTAGTGTTGCTGTGTGCACTTCCAGAGCTCGTCAAAAGTAGTGTTGGGTGCCGAAGAATCGGAATGAAGGGGCCTGAGTAACTTGTAACTCGCGCCATGCGTCCAGCTTGGTGCATTAGGCAAAACCATGACTGCCGGGCAGCTTGTCATCGTATTTCCCAGATGAAACGCCATGCTGGCAGTTGAGCCGAAATCTATGCCGTTTCGTTCCAGCTCAAGCTGGCTTCGAATGATTGCCGAATGAAGATCGCTTTCCTGCATGACGTAGTCCCTGTACGTAAATGACAGGCGAGATGTTAAGTCGCAGTAAAGGACGATAAGCGGGAAAGGGGTAAATCCAGAAAGCTCCGACGTGACAATAGGGCTAAGCCTACTGACTATTCAGAAGACCGGTAAAAGCCTCGATACAGCACGGGTTTTTCAATGGCCAGCAAGACCGATCTCTTTCATTCGCGGGACGTTTCCTAGAGAATTCCACGGCCTTGTTTCCGTTGGATCAGGTCGATAATCTCGGCCGGTCTTCGAGCATTCGATGACCGGACGTGCAAGTCCGACGGCAAGTATGATCCACACATCAAACAGCTCAACGCTCGGTTTTTATGCTTGGCGTCTGCCCGTTATGGCAGCTGTGCGAGGGAGGCCTTCGGGTCTGCTGGGTTTCGCTTCTTGCCCCGGTCTTGCACACCTTCGTACAGTTGCCACCCTAATTCGCGTGCAAGCGGACGGTGGCAACTTCTTCCTTAGCAAGAGGTGTTCACCATGGTCAAAATCACCCCCGACCCACCCCATTCCCACAAAGACTTCCTCAGCGACAATGCCCTCACCCGTCGCGCCATCGACTACTACTTGAAAGCCAGTGCGCCTGACGCCGCCCCTTACCTCATCAATGACAACCTCAGTTTTGAAGAGGCTCTGGCCCGCGCCGCCGATCTGCTGCATTGCGCGGTAACAACCGCCCAGGTAGGCCATGACGCCATGAGCGGGCATCAAAGGGCGGTGATGCACCTGGTAGAAATGGCCAAGGTGGTGGTGGATCAATCGTTGGATTGTTTACAACCGCGCTAGGCACCACAAAACCCATGTAGGGGACTTGTCGGGTCGCCGCATCGCTGCGATAGCGCCCCTCAGGCACCGCCGGCCTTACGCCACACACTGGCCAACCAGGGCTGCTGCTCGCGCGGCAGCCCCGCCGGGCGATAGTAGTGCTCCAGCTCCACAAACCCCGCCGTGGTCAGCAGCGCCTGCCAGGCCGCAAGGTCGTGATATGAGCCATAACGCGGCCCGTTCCAGCCCTCCTGGTTTTCCCCCCTGGGGTTGGAGCTGAACAACACCCCACCCGGTTTCAACGCCCCATGCAGCTGCTTGAGAATACGCGGCAGTTCCTGCTTGGGAATATGGAACAGCACCGCATTGGCAAAAATCCCATCGAAGCGCCCGGCCGGCAGGTCAAGCTTGAGGAAGTCCTGGTGCAGCACCTCGCAGCCGCTGTCCTGGCGCGCCATCTGCGCAAACCGCTCGGCGCCATCCAGGCCCACGGCGATATGCCCAAGCCGGGTGAAGGTCTGCAAGTCCCGCCCCGGCCCGCAGCCAAAATCCAGCACGGTAAACGGTGCCTGCGCCTGGATATGCCGCAGCAAGGCGTCGATGTTCTGGCTCACATCGTGGTCGCGGGTGCCTTCACGGAAGTCTTCGGCCACAGTGTTGTAGTGGCCGAGGGTGGTGGCGGTGATCTGGTCGAGGTCGTCGGGCTTGAGGGGCATGATGGGCAATACCGGGCGCTGAGATAGCCCGACTATACCTCACCTTTTATTCAGCACTCTCGCCAGGCGATCACCGCCCAGCTGGATCACGGCCACCAGTATCACCAGCAACACAATCACCGTCAGCATGATCTGGCTGTCGAAGCGCTGGTAGCCGTAGCGGTAGGCAATGTCCCCCAGGCCACCGGCGCCAATTGCCCCGGCCATGGCCGACGAGTTGATCATGGTCACCAGGGTAATGGTGAACCCGCCGACAATCCCCGGCAGCGCTTCTGGCAACAGCACATGCCAGACGATATGCCAGCGTCGGCAGCCCATGGCCTGGGCGGCTTCGATCAGGCCATGCTCGACTTCGCGCAGGCTGACCTCGGCGATCCGCGCAAAAAATGGCGTGGCGGCGATGGTCAGTGGCACCACGGCGGCCCAGACGCCGTAGGTGGTGCCGACGATCAGCCGGGTGAAGGGGATCAGCGCCACCATCAGAATCAGGAACGGGATGGAGCGGAACAGATTGACGAACGCCCCCAGCACCCGGTTCAACGCGGGGGCCTGGTAGATGCCGCCCTTGTCGCTGGTGACCAGCAACACCGCCAGCGGAATGCCCACCAGCAGCGCGATCAACGACGACACACCGACCATCAACAAGGTGTCGATGGCGCCCTGTAATAAACGATCAAACCACATAGCCCAGCACCTCGACCTGTTGTGCCCAGCGCGTGGCGCGGGTGCGTAATGTGTCGGCCTCCAGGGTGGAGCCGCTCACCGCCAGCAGCAACTGCCCCAGGGCGTGGCCCTGGATGCGCTCGACCCCGCCTTGCAGCAGGCGCACGCGCCCACCCAGGGCGCTGAACAGCGCGGCGAGGTCCGGCTCATCCGCGCTGGCGCCGGTAAATTGCAGGCGCAGCACCACGGCCGCCTGCGCCGACTGTGGCGTGGCCTGCAAACGTTTTTGCAGCTCATCGGGCAAGCCGTGTTGCAGGGGCGCCAGCAGGGTCTTGCTGACCTCATGCCGAGGGTTGCCAAACACTTCCCACACCGGGCCTTGCTCGACGATCCGCCCGTGTTCCAGCACCACCACGCGGTCGCAGATTTCGCGGATCACCGCCATCTCGTGGGTGATCAGCACGATGGTCAGGCCCAGGCGCTGGTTGATCTCGCGCAACAGGCCGAGGATCGACTGGGTGGTCTCCGGGTCCAGGGCCGAGGTGGCCTCGTCGCACAGCAGGATCTGCGGGTCGTGCACCAGCGAGCGGGCAATGCCCACCCGTTGCTTCTGCCCGCCGGACAATTGCGCCGGGTACGCCTGGTGCTTGTCCTGCAAGCCCACCAGTGCCAGCAGCTCACGCACTTTCTGTTCGCGCTGTGGCTTGGGCACGCCGGCGACTTTCAGCGGCAACTCGACGTTCTGCCACACGGTCTTGGCCGACATCAGGTTGAAGTGCTGGAAGATCATGCCGATGCGCCGCCGCAGGGCCACCAGGCGGTCTTCGTCGAAGTCGCCGATATCCACCTGGTCGATCAGCACCCGGCCGCTGCTGGGGTGCTCCAGGCGGTTGATGGTGCGGATCAGCGACGACTTGCCGGCGCCACTGCGGCCGATGATGCCGAACACTTCGCCGTGCTGGATCGCCAGGTCAATGCCTTGCAGCGCATGCACGGTGCCGCCGTAGGTTTTGCCCAGGTTGATAAAACGCACATGGGCATGGTTCAAGTCAGGGTGCAGCGCTGTCTGTTGCGCGTCCCTGGGCGGTGTGCCCAGGTCGCGCAGTTGGGCATTGGCGGCGCTCATATTCAGCCTTCCCAGCCGACTTGGTACAGGGTGCCCAGGGATTTATCCAGGGCCGCGCGTACCACCGGCGAATGCTGGTAGATCTCGACGAACTTGATCACCCGCGGGTCGCTCGTGCCTTTGGGCTGGGTCACGAACTGGATCACGTATTCCGGGTGGTCAAGGCCATCGAACAGCAGCGCCGACTCGGCATTGAAGGTCTTGGACAGGCGGATATAGGCCGGGTAACCCTGCACTAGGTCGGCATCGTCATAGGCGCGCACCAGTTGCACCGCTTCGACTTGCAGGATTTTGAGCTTTTTCGGGTTGGCGACGATATCGTCTTCGGTGGCCTTGTAGCCTACGCCCGGCTTGAGGCTGATCAAACCGGCCTTGGCCAGCAGTTGCAGGCCGCGCCCGCTGTTGATCGGGTCATTAGCGATGGCCACGCTGGCGCCCTGGGGCAGCTCATCGAAGCTTTTGAATTTTTTCGAGTACAGACCCACGTTGTTGATGATCCCCGGCTTGAACGGCACCAGGTCAAAACCGGCGGCGGCCTTGGCGTTTTCCAGGAACGGAATGTGCTGGAAGTAATTCACGTCGATATCGCCGGCGGCGAGGCTGACATTGGGCGCGATCCAGTCGGTGAACTCCACCAACTCGACCTTCAGGCCCTGTTTGCCGGCCTCTTCGACGGCGGCTTCCAGGGGGATGGCGAAGGCTGCCGTGGTGCCGACTTTGAGCGGCGCATCGGCGGCAAACACCGCCGAGCTGAACAGGCCGAGGGCCAGGGCCAGTGCTTTGACTGGGTGGGACAGCAGTGTTTTGTTCATGGTCGATTTCCAGTCATAAGGTGTGGGGAAAAACAATGAAGATCCAATGTGGGAGCTGGCTTGCCTGCGATAGCGGTGTGTCAGTGGCAACTGCATCAACTGACACACCGCTATCG
>NZ_JBWKWY010000046.1:26551-31801 GCF_059422465.1 Pseudomonas sp. GW821-FHT01D09 | reverse complement strand
TGTCCCCTTCGTCTAGTGGCCTAGGACACCGCCCTTTCACGGCGGTAACAGGGGTTCGAGTCCCCTAGGGGACGCCACGATTACCCGCTCTGCGGGATTTTTAAGGGTCATTCAATTATTGAATGGCCCTTTTGTTTGTCTGGCGTTTGGGTTTTCTCCCTCCCTCTTCCAAAAACTTCTTCTGACCAGCGGTCGAATTCAGCGCTTGCCAAAAATTATTATGCGTATAATATTTTGAGTGTAATATTTGGAGGCCATCATGAGCGATAAAAAAGCGCAAACCCGTGAACGTATTCTGCAGGCCGCCAGCTCCGCGCTGATCCAGCATGGCCCGGTCGAGCCGAGCGTGGGTGACGTCATGGGGGCGGCGGGGCTGACCGTGGGGGGGTTCTACGCCCACTTTGAAAGCAAGGACGCCTTGATGCTGGAAGCGTTCGAGCGGTTATTGGCGCGGCGCCGGGCGTCTATCGACGACATGGACTCCAGCCTGACAGGCGAAGAGCGTCGAACCCTGGCGGCGGCGTTCTACCTGTCGCGCAAGCACCGCGATTCTACTGTCCAGGCCTGCCCGATCCCGGCCACGGTCGGCGAGATGAACCGTCTGCCGGATGAGTTTCGCAATGTACTGAACCAGCATGTAGAGCTGATGGCCGCACAACTGGCCGCCAGCCCGGAAGACACCGACAAGGCCCTGGCCGACATGGCCTTGATGATTGGCGGCCTGGCATTGGCCCGGGCCTTGGGGCCGGGAGAATTGTCGGACCGTGTATTGCGCGCCTCCAAGTCGGCGGTGCGTTGAACAAGGCTTGTGAGCCTGGGGAGTGAGTGGATGAGCACCTTGAGCTGGATTCGCCGTGTCAACGGCACCGTGGGCAGGCTGGCGCCGCAGACCATCGCCAACCAGATGCGTCGCGCTTTCATGACACCACGGGACCTGCCGCCCCGTGATTGGGAGTTGCCGCTGCTGGCGCAGGCCGAGCGCATAACCTTGCGTTTTGGCCTCTCGGCCCTGCGCTGGGGCCAGGGCCCGGCGGTGTTGATGATGCACGGCTGGGAAGGGCGCCCGACCCAGTTCGCCAGCTTGATCGACGCCTTGGTGGGCGCCGGCTATTCGGTGATTGCCCTCGACGGCCCGGCCCATGGTCGCTCGCCGGGCCGTGAAGCCCATGTGGTGCTGTTTGCCCGGGCGATGCTGGAGGCTGCCGCTGAGTTGCCGCCGCTGCACGCGGTGGTCGGCCACTCCATGGGAGGCGCCAGTGCGATGCTGGCTATCCAGTTGGGCCTGCGTACAAAGGCGTTGGTGAGCATTGCTGCTCCTTCACGCTTGCTCGATGTATTGCGCGGCTTTGCCGGGGTGGTCGGCATGCCGGAGCGGGCGCGGGCGGCGTTTATCCGGGAGGTCGAGTACTCCCTCGGCATTCCGCTCAAGCACCTGGATGTGGCCCGTTATCAAATGAATATCCCGGGGCTGATCGTGCATGCCGAAGACGACACCTTCGTCCCGGTCAAAGCCTCGCAGATGATCCACGAGGCCTGGTTCGACAGCCGCCTGTTGCGCCTGGAGCAGGGCGGGCACCAGAGGGTCCTGGCGGACCCGCGAGTGGTCGAAGGCGTGCTGGCGCTGCTGGCCGGCTGTCGTGAGCCGGCGCGGCAAACCGCTTGAGCCAAGCGATGGGTTACACTGCTCCCCGCCGACATTCATCGACCGGGAGCTGGGCATGGGCTGGGACTTGGCAAAGCCGTTTATCATCGATCTGCAGGTGGCCCCTGAGGACATCGACGGCCTGGGGCATGCCAATAATGCCGTCTACGTATCCTGGCTGGAGCGCTGCGCCTGGCGCCACTCCCAGCGCCTGGGCCTGGACCTCACCGAATACCGCCGCCTGGATCGGGCGATGGCAGTGGTGCGTCATGAAATCGATTACCTGGCCGCCGGCTACGAAGGCGATGAGCTGCAACTGGCGACCTGGATCGTCGATTGGGACCAGCGCCTGAAAATGACCCGGCGCTTCCAGCTGATGCGCCCCAGTGATGGCACCACCTTGTTGCGTGCGCAAACCACCTTTGTCTGTATCGAGCTCTCCAGCGGCAAGCCCAAGCGCATGCCGGCGGAGTTTATCGAGGGCTATGGCGTGGCGCTGCACATCTGACAAGGGAGTTAACGGTTACTGTGGGAAACCCAGTAAACTGCGCCACGATTTTCGTTGAGTGTTTTCCATGCAAATTGCTTTGGCGCCCATGGAGGGGTTGGTCGACAACATCCTGCGGGACGTGCTGACCCAGGTCGGCGGTATCGATTGGTGCGTGACCGAATTTATTCGGGTCAACGACCGCCTGCTGACCCCGGCCTATTTCCACAAGCTTGCTCCTGAACTGCTGCACGGCGCCAAGACCGCTGCGGGCGTGCCGTTGCGCGTGCAGTTGCTGGGTTCCGACCCCGTGTGCCTGGCGGAAAACGCCGCGCTGGCCTGTGAACTGGGTTCTGAAGTGATCGACCTGAACTTCGGCTGCCCGGCCAAGACCGTCAACAAGTCCCGTGGGGGCGCGGTGCTGCTCAAGGAGCCGGAACTGCTCAACCAGATCGTCGAGCACGTACGCCGTGCCGTGCCGGCGCATATCCCGGTGACCGCCAAGATGCGCCTGGGCTTCGACAGCCCGGACGGCGCGCTAGTGTGCGCCACGGCCCTGGCCGAAGGCGGTGCGGCGCACATTGTGGTGCATGCGCGGACCAAGGCCGATGGCTACAAGCCGCCGGCGCACTGGGAGTGGATCCCGCGTGTGCAGGACGTGGTCAAGGTGCCGGTATTTGCCAATGGCGATATCTGGAGCGTCGAAGACTGGCGCCGTTGCCGGGAGATCAGCGGTGTCGAAGACATCATGCTCGGGCGCGGACTGGTCGCACGTCCCGACCTGGCTCGGCAAATCGCTGCTGCGCGGGCTGGCGAAGACGTGGTAGAGATGACCTGGGAGGCTATGCAGCCCATGCTCCAGGCGTTCTGGACGCAGTCTGTAGCGCAATTGACTGAGCGCCAGGCACCGGGCCGCCTGAAGCAGTGGCTGGCCATGCTGACGCGAAATTACCCGCAAGCGGTGGAGTTGTTTACCGCATTGCGCCGGGAAACCGACCTTCAGCAGGTCAGCCGTTTACTCGGTATGCCCCACCCCCAAGGGGCTTGAAAATTTTCTTACGGCCTCTCTTGAAATGTAAGTGACGGTCCTTATCTAGGGATTACACGATGCCGAATTCGGGTCGTGGAGATAAAGAACCTTGCTGATATTTCAGGAGATTTGACCATGAGTACCGCATTTTCCCTGGCGCCGCTGTTCCGCTCTTCCGTGGGTTTCGATCGTTTCAACGACCTGTTTGAAACCGCATTGCGCAATGAGCCGGGCAGCAGCTACCCACCCTACAACGTCGAGAAACATGGCGAAGACCAATACCGCATTGTCATCGCGGCCGCCGGTTTCCACGAAGACGATCTGGAGTTGCAGGTGGAGAAAGGCGTCTTGACCGTCAGTGGCGGCAAGCGCGACACCCAGGCTGAAAGCGTCACGTATCTGCACCAGGGCATTGCCCAGCGCGCCTTCAAATTGTCGTTCCGCTTGGCGGACCATATTGAAATCAAGGCTGCCGACCTGAGTAATGGCTTGCTGAGTATCGACCTGTTGCGGGTTGTGCCGGAAGAGGCAAAGGCCAAGCGCATTCCGATCAATGGGGCGCAGAAATCGGTCCTGCAACATTGAGTTCATGTTTTTAAATTTTTCATTACCTCTATAAAGGGCGCCCCAGGCGCCCTTTTTTTGTTTAAGACGTTGCGCTGAGCGTCAATGATTGAGTGCGCAAGGATGGAAGTTTTGTTTAGTGGGGTGAGTGTGCTTGATTATTTTTTATAACGGGTGTGTGTAACTTTTTTGTGATTTTTTTCATGTTTTATATTGAGTCGCCCTTTTGTTTTTTGATTTTTCCGAGAGTGGGGCAGCATTAACCGCGCGGGAAATATCATGAGCTGTATCTGTAGGGATTCAATGAATCATATCGTTTTTTTTCACTAAGGCAGTTTATTAGCGTGTATGACATTGTTTTGATCAGGAAAGCGCTGGAGAGAGCAGTTTTTACAGGCGTCCATAGGTAAAAGTCTGAAGTTTTCATTTGGTGTCCTTATGTTTTTGGCGATTTCTGGAACTCGAATGCTTTTTTCTCCACGAAATACAGGACTTCGATTCGGTTGCTGCCGTTTCAAGTCACAAGCCAATAGTGTTTGTTATGGGTGAATAAAAAACCCAGGTGCTATTCTGAGAAGAGGAATGACTAATGTCTTATATGTCTGTTAATACTCCGCTGAGCACTAAGCTCGCAAACCACCCACTAGACCTTCCTACGCCCTTATCCAGCGCACTTGGAGGGGGGGATGCCAGTAAGGTTCTTGACAAAAAACAGAGTGCCTTGCCGGAATATAGCCGCAATGTTGACACGGGGCGGGAAGGTGCAGTTGGTAATACCGATGCTCTTTCAAAGCTACTTGATATGTTTGAGCTTCTCTTTAAGGCAATGCGAGATATCTTGTCTGGCAAAAAACATCCTCCTGAGCTCCAGCCCTCTCCTGATAAGTCGTCTGAGGCGAAACCCTCGCTTGGGGGCATGCCCTTGACTCCGAGCAAGGAGACCAAGGTGGCGCTTGAGACAGACAAGCCACTTCAGAAAAAGCTGGAGGCCGATGGCAAGCCTGTGGTTTCGGGCAATGATCTCAAGATGCTGCTTGACGCCAACAAGCCGCTGCAGAAAAAACTGGAGGCTGATAGCAAACCTACGACTCCGGGCAATGATCTCAAGGTGCCGCTTGAGGCCGACAAGCCGCTGCCGAACAAGTTGGCGGCTGATAGCAAGCCTGCGATTCCAGGTAAGGAGACCAAGGCGCCGCTTGAGGCCGACAAGCCGCTGCCGAACAAGTTGGAGGCCGACGGCAAGCCTGCGATTCCGGGTAATGACCTCAAGGGGCTATTGGATGCTGGCAAGCAACCAGTGGTGATACCGCAGATCAAGGTTCTGCCAGGCACCGACTCCAAAGTGGAGTCTGACGCCTCTGTGCGGGTGAACGTTGACGTCAAGGTGAACAATTGCCACTGCCCAGGGCACGATCATCCAACGGTTCCAGGGATTGACGTGAAGCTAAAGCCCGGCCCGGATGGTCAGGTGAGGCCTGGCGTGGAGATAAAGCCCACAGTGGTGCCCGGCCCGGATGGTCAGGTGAA
>NZ_JBWKWY010000046.1:0-26460 GCF_059422465.1 Pseudomonas sp. GW821-FHT01D09 | reverse complement strand
ACGTTGGTGCCCGGCCCGGATGGTCAGGTGAGGCCTGGCGTGGAGATAAAGCCCACAGTGGTGCCCGGCCCGGATGGTCAGGTGAAGCCCGGCGTGGAGATAAGGCCTGCAGTGGTCCCCCCCCTGGAGGGCCAGGTGAAGCCTGGCGTGGAGATAAAGCCCACAGTGGTGCCCGGCCCAGATGGCCAGGTGAAGCCTGGCGTGGAGATAAGGCCCACAGTGGTCCCTCCCCTGGAGGGCCAGGTGAAGCCTGGCGTGGAGATAAAGCCCACAGTGGTGCCCGGCCCGGATGGTCAGGTGAAGCCCGGCGTGGAGATAAGGCCCGCAGTGGTCCCCCCCCTGGAGGGCCAGGTGAAGCCGGGCGTGGAGATAAAGCCTGCAGTGGTGCCCGGCCCGGAGGGCCAGGTGAAGCCCGGTTTGGAGCCAAAGCCCGCTCTCGTACCCGGTACTCCCCCTCAGGTAAAGCCCGGTTTGGTGCATGAGCCGGCCGTACCCAGGACTCATGCGGGGGTGAAGCCGGATGCCCCCGAGGTGCTGCCGAACAAGCCCACGCCAGAGTCTGATTTGACTGCCCCGGGCCCCGGCTGTGGCCCTGATGAAATGAGCGGGGTTGAGGCTCTTTATCGCCGGTCGTAGTGCGCCAGTCGAGTCAATAAACGATAACTAAAAATCTTAAACCAAAAGAGTTGCTTCTCCGGTCAACTGCCGGCCGGAGGAGCGCTTTGTGGGAGAAGACTGTATGTCTATTTTAAATATCAGTAGTCCTTCAAGCAGCACGTCTGCGTGTTTAAGTGGGGGGGGGAGTGCGTTTGATGTTGCGACTAAACGCCCATGGGTATCTGGTGCAGGTGTAAGTTGGGTTTCAAATAATTACGCTGTCAATAATAGTCGCATTGAAGAGAGCGGTTATATGGCGGATCAGGATGTGGATTTAAACAGTGTTATTTCAATGCTCAGGCTTTTTTTAGATCAGGTATTGGCCCTTTTGTCAGACAGTAAGGGAAAAAAAGTCAAGGTTGATAGTGTTCCCGAGCCTGTCAAGCCTGAGGTGAGTCCGATACCGGTTGTGCCAAAGCCTGAATCGACCCCAGCGCACCTTCCCGATCTATCGTCTAAGCGTGATGGTGCAAAGCCTGACGACATCTGGGGAGGTTTTCGCCAAGGGCCTGATGGTAATTGCGTGACTGTTTCGGCGATCAAGGCGGCCATGTATAAGTTTGGGCAGAGCCCGACCGATATTTATAAAAATGTCAGTAAAACCGAGAGTGGCTATCAGGTCACGATGCGCGATGGTTTTC
Source organism: Pseudomonas sp. GW821-FHT01D09 (assembly GCF_059422465.1). NCBI lineage: Bacteria > Pseudomonadati > Pseudomonadota > Gammaproteobacteria > Pseudomonadales > Pseudomonadaceae > Pseudomonas > Pseudomonas sp. GW821-FHT01D09. The sequence goes on along the minus strand of NZ_JBWKWY010000046.1, from coordinate 25,162 downwards.
GTCTGGTCCTGACAAACAAGGAGTTGAAGCAAGCAGCGGAGGGGGCAAAGTTTTATGGCCGAGACAGGGGGATGCTCAAGGACGCCCAATTCCTGTTCGCGGTCAGTTGCAAGCGCGCCCATCTTGAAAACAACGATGGCAGAGCGGCTAGAAGTTTTAGTGCGGCCATCCGCAGCCTCAACGACGGTGAGGATGAGAACCCGTGGGCGCCGGGAGAAGGATTCCTGCGGTTGGGGTTGAAGAAGTATATGAAGCAAGTTCCTGTCAGTACTTTGGCCCGTGGGCAAGTTGGTATGGTTAATCGGGCCTTGCATTCGGTGGCGGTGATTGATGGCAAGGAAGAGTTGTGGGGGCGCAAAGGAAAGGCACCCACGCGTGGGAACGCTGTGGCGTTAATCGGTGATTGAGGTTATGGGTAGGTCTTGTATTAATAATAATTAATATTGTGTGATTATTTTTCCTGCGCAGGTTTGTTTGTTGTGTTTGTCGATTTCTACTTTATGGGTTTTGTCGTTATTTGGCGGCATCTGTGTGGTCATGAATTTAATAGTTTAACTATGGGGGTTGTCATGAGTATCGATATGGGTGGTCGGTTGTTTCTTGGGAATTATAGTTTGAATCATGAGCCTGCCAGTGGAATGAGTGCCCCTGCCGCCCCTGAGAAACGCAATGGAGAGGGAGTCAGCATCGATGGGTGGGAGGCGATTGAGCAAAGATTTTCCGAAGGGCTTCGTTCTGTCAGGCAGTTGCTCGCCCACCAAGGCACTTCGCTGTCCTGGGTGGCACCGAGTACAGAAAATAATGTTGATAAAACGTTGCCCCCACCTGTGTTTTCAACGAAGCGGGATGAGAAACCCAGCGATATTCTGGGTGCGCTTACGGCCACCAGGCGCCATTTCGGCGAAAACTTTGACAACAGTACTCATGCGGCAGTTATCCAAATGATGATGATGACATTTGGGCAAAGCCCGCTCGACCTATTTGATGAGGTGAGGGCCTCCGGCGACGGGTATGACGTTACGATGAAAGATGAGTTTAAGGTGCATGTGTCTCAAGAAGAATTAAAGACTGTCGCCCAGGCGTCGCGGTTTGCGGGTAATGATAGTTCGGTCATAAAGGATGCCAACTTTGTGCTCGCGGCTTTTGCCAAACGTAAACAGCTTGCAGGCAAGCATGGCAGTTTCGAGAAGGCCCTGACGAAGACCCTGGAAGGAGAAACGCTACTCAACTGTTTGCGGGGAATGGGGGTGAGTGCTCTGGCCCAATATATGCCTGCCAGTGAAATGGCCGCTAGCGGTGCAACAGGGGTGGTGGGAACCCATAACTTTGGCGGGGCGCTTGTAATGAATAACGCCCAATACAGTTATGCTGAAAAACGCAGTGTTGATAACCGCTATGGTTATATGTTGTTCGATAACAAAAAAATCCCTGACGAACCACCTGTAGCCATTGATCGCAATGATCTGAATTTATTCAGTGTCCCAGTAGGTACTAAACCCACCGATATCTGGAGTGGTTTTTATCAGAGCGTGGAAGGCAACTGTGTCACCGTGTCTGCGATCAAGGCGGCGATGATGCGATTTGGGCAGAACCCACAAGGCATCTATAAAAAAATCTCGGCCACCACGGATGGTTATGAAATCATCATGAGGGATTCTTTTAAGTTGAGAGTGACACACGAGGAACTGAGAAAGGCTCGTGAGGCCTCCAGCTTGAAGGGCAACAATCAGGCGCTGCTTGACGATGCCAACTTTCTATACTGTGTGAGCGCCAAGCGGGCAGAGTTGGAAGACAACGATTTCCGTGGCAGGCAAGGGTTTGAGGTCGCCATGCAAACGCTTAACGACGGTGAGTACCCAGGAGAAGCGCTGCACAGGTTAGGGTTGTCCGCTTATGTCTGTGAAAGCAGCGTTCAAGAACTGGCAGAGGGCGCCATTGGAACCCTGGCCGATGCCCGCCACTCAGTGGCGGTCATTGATGGGATGGTGGACATGTATGGGCAAAAGCGCAGCCTGGTGCAGTCGGACTGGAAAGGCTATTTCATCCGGGCATTGAAATTAGTGTAATGCGCGGCGCCGGGGCCGAGGGGGGAGCTCTCAGGTCCCGGCGCCTTGCCTTAATAGCTGCATGAACGCTTCCATGGGCAGGGGGCGGCTGTGCAGATAGCCTTGATATAAATGGCAGCCCAATCCTTGCAGGAAGGCCAGTTGCTCGGGGGTTTCCACGCCTTCGGCAATCACTTCCAGGTTGAGGCTGCGCGCCATGGCCACAATGGCGCGGATGATCTCGGCGTCGTTCGGGTCGTGGGTGGCGTCCCTTACAAAGGATTGATCGATCTTCAAGGCATCCACCGGCAGGCGCTTGAGGTAGGTCAATGACGAATAACCGGTGCCGAAATCGTCCATGGCAAAGCTGACCCCGAGTTTTTTCAGGCGGCGCATTTTGCCGATGGTGTCATCCAGGTTCTGGATCACGATGCCTTCGGTGATTTCCAGTTTCAGCAGGCTGAACGGCAAGTGATGCTGCTTGAGGCTGCGCTCCACCCGTTCAACAAAGTCATTCTGGCGAAACTGCCGGGGGCTGATATTCACGCATAGGCTGAAGCCCTCGGGCTCCACCAGGCCTTCGGCAATCAAGCGGGCAAACGCGCCGCAGGCTTCGTCGAGGATCCAGGTGCCTACCTCCAGGATCAGCCCACTGTCTTCCAGGACTTTGATGAATTCGGCGGGGGATTGCGCGCCCAGTTGCGGATGCTGCCAGCGCACCAGGGCCTCGGCGCCGACAATGCGATTGCCCCGGGCATCGACCTGGGGTTGGTAATGCATGCTGAACTCGCCCCGTGACAAGGCCTGGCGCAGGTCTGTCTCCATGCGCAGGCGCTCGCTGGCGGTGCGTTGCATGCTGTTATGAAACATCTGGGTGGTATTGCGCCCCGAATCCTTGGCCCGATACAGGGCGATATCCGCGCGCTTGAGCAAATCCGCCGGGGTCGAGCCATGGTCGGGAATCAATGCCACGCCGATGCTGGGGGTGACCTGCAAGCGATGGCCATCGAGGAACATCGGTTCGGACAGCAGTTCACGCAACGTGTCAGACAGCTGTTGCACCTGTTTGCTGACCTCCATCCGCGAGCCCTCCAACCCGCTGAGCAGCACCACGAACTCATCGCCGCCCAGGCGCGCCACGGTGTCTTCCAGGCGCACACTGGCTTCCAGGCGTGCCGTGACGATTTTCAGCACGGTGTCGCCCACCGGGTGCCCGAGTGAATCGTTGATGTGCTTGAAGTGGTCCAGGTCGAGGAACAGCAGCGCGCCCCGTAGGTTGTGGCGCTTGAGCAGGGCGATCTGCTGGCTCAGGCGGTCCATCAGCAGGGCGCGATTGGGCAGGTTGGTCAGCGGATCGTGATAGGCCAGGTGACGGATCTGCGCCTGCGCGCTTTTCAGCAGGCTGACGTCCCGCGCCGTCAGCAGCAGGCACGGCGTTTCATTGAGGGTAATCGGCTCCACCGACACTTCTACCGCCAGCAACTCGCCGCGCTTGTTATGCCAGAGCATGTCCAGGTGATGGATGCGCCCCTTGATCTGTAATTCGGCCAGCAGTGCGGCGCGCTGGTTTTCATCGGCCCAGATGCCGATCTGGTACAGCGTCAGGCCAATGGCCTCCTCGGCGCGGTAGCCGGTCAGGCGACAAAAGCCATCATTGACCTCGACATAGCGCCCGGTGTTGCGCTCGGTAATGGACACCGCGTCAGGGCTGGAATGAAAGGCCTTGGCGAACTTCTCCTCGCTGGCCTTGAGCGCCGCCTCGGAACGTTGTTGCTGGGTGATATCGCGCAGGGTGGTGACCACGCAGGACTGGTTGTCGACCTTGATCAAGCGGCTGGCAATCATGCACGTCAGGCGCTGGCCATCCTTGTGGCGGACGATGATCGCCACGTTGTTCAGCGCCTGCTCGCGGATCACCTGCTCGATGCGGTGCAGGCGTTGGGTGGGTTCATCCCACAGGCCGATCTGCTCGGCGGTGTGGTTGATGACTTCGGCGGCGGCCCAGCCAAAGGTCTGGGTGAAGCTGGGGTTGATTTCGATGAACTCGCCGCTGGCCAGGCGGGTGACGCAGATCGGGTCGGGACTGACGAGGAACAGGCTGGCGAACTTCTCTTCAGAGGCGCTCAAGCGCTGTTCGCGTTCCACCTGGTCGGTGATGTCCAGCAGGGTGCCCGCCATGCGCAGCGGCGCGCCCTGTGCGTCGCGGTAGAGGCGGGCACGGCTTTCCAGGTAGCGCGAGCTGCCATCTTCCAGTTGCACGCGGTACGTCAGTTGGTAATTGCCGGCCGGGCCTTCGCGCAAGGTGCGATAGGCATCGCGCATGCTGGCGCGCTCTTCATCGGGCATGCCTTCAAAAAATGCATCGAACGACTCATGGAACGGCTGTGGCTCCAGGCCGTGCAACTGCGCCGCCCGCGCCGAGCCATAGAGCATGCCGCTGGGGATATGCCAGTCCCAGGTGCCCAGTTGGGCCGAGTCCAGGGCCAGGTCCAGGCGTTCCTGGCTGTCCTTTAAGGCCTGCTCGGCGTTCTTGCGCTCGGTGGTGTCGAGGAAGGTGCTGATCAGGTAGGCCTGGCCGTCGAGCTCGACCTTTTGTGCGCTGAGGGTGCCGTCATGGATTTGCCCATGGCTGGCGCGAAACTGCACCTCCATGGTGATGGGTTCGCCCTTGCGCTGGGTCGCCTTGACCAGCAGGGCCCGTTGCTCCGGGTGGACCCACAGCCCCAGGTCGAGGGTGGTACGGCCAATGGCATCGGCCACCGGCCAGCCGAACAGGCTTTCAAAATACTGGTTGGCCTCGCTGATCAGGCCATCTTCCTGGCGGGTCAGCAGGACCATGTTCGGGCACAGGTGGAACAGGGTGGCGAAGCGTTTTTCCGAGTGGCCCAGGGCATATTCGCGCTCGCGCTGCCGGGTGGTTTCACGGATCACCCCGATCATGCGCCGGCGCCCGGAGGCGTCCGGTAGCAGGCTGCCGTTGATTTCCAGCCAGTGCAGGCTGCCGTCCGGCCACTGGATGCGGTGATGCATGGCTTGTTCAAAGGGCTCGCCGGCCAGCACCGCATGAAAGGCCCGTATTACACGGTCGCGGTCCTCGGCGGCCAACAGGTCGAGGTAGTCCAGGTCCTTGGGCAAGGGCTGGCGGGGATCGAAACCGAACAGCGCCTGGGTGCCGCGCGACCAATTGATCCGCCCGCTGTCGATATCCCAGCTCCAGGCGCCCAGCCGTGCGCCATTGAGCGCCGCCAGCAGGTGCGGGGCATTGTCCCAGCTTTGCTCCGCCTGCTGGGGGTCCAGGGCGTGGATGCGGGGCAGCGGCGGCACGGGATCGACGGGGTTGGGCATTATCAAGGGGCCTTGGCTCGATGGGCATTCGGCACGGGAGCAGGGTCTACGGGCTGCACGGCCTTATGCTGGCATCCCTGCCGGATCGGCCTGTGCATCCAATAGACTCATAAAAGCCCGTGCAGCGTTCGACAGCGTCCTTTCGGTGTGCACGATATAGCCTAGCTGGCGACTGAGTTGTATGCCCGGTAAAGCGATACTGGCCACTTGATCATCGAGCATGGTGCGCGGCAGCACACTCCAGGCCAGGCCGATAGAGACCATCATCTTGATGGTTTCCAGGTAATTGGTGCTCATGGCGATGTTCGGCGTCAGGCCCTGGGCCTCGAACAGCCGGTGCACGATATGGTGGGTAAAGGTGTTGCCGCCGGGGAACACCGCCGGATGCCGGGCGATATCGGCCAGGCTGATAGTGCCGTTATTGGCCAGGCTATGCTCGGGGGCCACTACGAAATCCAGGGGGTCGTCCCACACCGGGGTGGCGCGCACCAGGCTGTGGGGCTCCGGCGCCAGGGTGATGACGGCCACTTCGGCACGGCCGTGGAGGATTTCTTCGTAGGCCACTTCCGAATCCAGGAACTGAATATCCAGGGCCACATTCGGGTATTCCCGGGTAAAGGTGCGCAATACCGGGGGCAGGCGGTGCAGGCCGATGTGATGGCTGGTCGCCAGGGTCAGGCGTCCGCTGACCTCGCCGGTCAGGTTGGTCAGGGCGCGCCGGGTATCGTCCAGCACATTGAGGATCTGATAGGCGCGGGGCAGCAGGGCGCGTCCGGCCTCTGTCAGGCCGACTTCACGACCCAGCCGGTCGAACAAACGCACCTTGAGCTGCTGCTCCAGGCCGGCGATACGCTTGCTGATTGCCGGCTGCGTCAGGTGCAGGCGTTCCCCGGCCCCGGAGAAGCTGCCGGTTTCGGCGATGGCAATAAAGGCATTGAGGTTGGCCAGGTCCATGGTGGTATTCCAGTAGGTTATCCAAAGCATAAAAAATATGAATTTGAGTTATTTAATGTAACGCCATAGCATCAGCCTCACAAGCCAAAGGGTTATTGAAAGGCCCGGGGCATAGAAAGACGCTGATGAGGACCGACTGATGGCCGGCAAAACGCTTTACGACAAGCTCTGGGATTCCCATGAAGTGAAACGGCGCGATGATGGGTCGTCGCTGATCTACATCGACCGTCACATCATCCATGAAGTGACCTCGCCCCAAGCGTTCGAGGGCCTGCGACTGGCCGGGCGCAAGCCTTGGCGCGTCGACTCGATCATCGCCACCCCGGACCACAACGTGCCGACCACCCCGGAGCGCAAGGGCGGCATCGAAGCCATTGCCGACCAGGTCTCGCGTTTGCAGGTCCAGACCCTCGACGACTATTGCGACGAGTACGGCATCACCGAATTCAAGATGAATGACGTGCGCCAGGGCATCGTCCACGTGATTGGCCCGGAGCAGGGCGCAACCTTGCCGGGCATGACCGTGGTCTGCGGCGACTCCCATACCTCGACCCACGGCGCATTCGGCGCCCTGGCCCACGGTATTGGCACCTCCGAGGTGGAACATGTGTTCGCCACCCAGTGCCTGGTGGCCAAGAAAATGAAGAACATGCTGGTGCGCGTCGAAGGCCAGTTGCCGTTTGGCGTGACGGCCAAGGACATCGTGCTGGCCGTGATCGGCAAGATCGGCACCGCTGGCGGTAACGGCCATGCCATCGAGTTTGCCGGCAGCGCCATTCGCGACCTGTCCATCGAAGGCCGCATGACCATCTGCAACATGTCCATCGAAGCCGGTGCCCGGGTGGGCATGGTGGCGGCGGATGAAAAAACCGTCGAATACGTCAAAGGCCGTCCTTTCGCCCCGGCGGGCGCCGAGTGGGAGGCCGCCGTCGAGGCCTGGAAAGACCTGGTGTCCGATGCCGATGCGGTGTTCGACACCGTGGTCGAGCTCGACGCGGCCCAGATCAAGCCACAAGTCAGCTGGGGCACCTCGCCGGAAATGGTCCTGGCCGTTGATCAGAACGTGCCGGACCCGGCCAAGGAAGCCGACCTGGTCAAGCGCGGCTCCATCGAGCGCGCCTTGAAGTACATGGGCTTGAAAGCCAACCAGGCGATCACCGACATCCAGTTGGATCGCGTGTTTATCGGCTCCTGCACCAACTCGCGGATCGAAGACCTGCGCGCCGCGGCGGTGATCGCCAAGGGCCGCAAGGTGGCCTCGACCATCAAACAAGCCATTGTGGTGCCAGGTTCGGGCCTGGTGAAGGCCCAGGCCGAAGCCGAAGGCCTGGACAAGATCTTCCTCGAAGCCGGTTTTGAATGGCGCGAGCCGGGCTGCTCGATGTGCCTGGCAATGAACCCGGACCGTTTGGAGTCGGGCGAGCATTGCGCGTCCACCTCCAACCGTAACTTTGAAGGGCGTCAGGGCGCTGGCGGGCGTACCCACCTGGTCAGCCCGGCCATGGCCGCGGCCGCTGCCGTCAACGGTCGTTTCATCGACGTTCGCGAATTGATCTGAGGAATACCCGATGAGAGCTTTTACCCAACACACAGGCCTTGTCGCGCCGTTGGACCGTGCCAACGTGGACACCGACCAGATCATCCCCAAGCAGTTCCTGAAGTCGATCAAGCGCACCGGTTTTGGCCCCAACCTGTTCGATGAGTGGCGCTACCTGGACGTGGGCTACGCCTACCAGGACAACTCCAAGCGCCCGTTGAACAAGGAGTTTGTGCTTAACGCCGAGCGTTACCAGGGTGCCAGTGTGTTACTGGCCCGGGAAAACTTCGGTTGCGGCTCCAGCCGTGAACACGCGCCGTGGGCCCTGGAAGAATATGGCTTTCGCAGCATCATCGCGCCGAGCTACGCCGATATCTTCTTCAACAACAGCTTCAAGAACGGCTTGTTGCCGATCATCCTGACCGATGAAGAAGTCGATGAGTTGTTTCAGCAAGTGGAAGCCAATGTCGGCTACCAGTTGACCGTCGACCTCGCGGCACAGACCGTGACCCGCCCGGATGGCAAGGTGTACCACTTTGAAGTGGACGCCTTCCGTAAACACTGCCTGATCAACGGCCTGGACGATATCGGCCTGACCTTGCAGGACGGCGAGGCGATTGCCGCGTTTGAAGCCAGGCACCGGGCGAGCCAGCCTTGGTTGTTTCGTGATGCCTGATTTGCGGTAGGCCGTGCGGGCCCCATCGCGGGCAAGCCCGCTCCCACAGGTTGATCTGTGAACACGGTCAAGTGTGGGAGCTGGCTTGCCGGCGATAGCGCCAGTACTAACACCACAAAACCCAAGGAAAACCACCATGACCCGCACCGCCCACACCCAAGTCGTGCAAAAACAATTCGGCGAGCAGGCCTCGGCCTACCTGAGCAGTGCCGTGCATGCCCAGGGCAGCGAGTTCGCATTGCTGCAGGCCGAACTGGCCGGGCAGGGTGACGCGCGCCTGCTGGACCTGGGCTGTGGCGCCGGGCATGTGAGCTTCCACGTAGCGCCGCTGGTCAAGGAAGTGGTGGCCTACGACCTGTCGCAGCAGATGCTCGACGTGGTCGCCGCCGCTGCCGCAGAGCGTGGCATGGGCAATATTCGTACCCTGCACGGCGCCGCCGAGCGCCTGCCGTTCGCCGATGGTGAGTTCGACTTCGTGTTCAGCCGTTACTCGGCCCACCACTGGAGCGACCTGGGCCTGGCCCTGCGCGAAGTGCGCCGGGTGCTCAAGCCGGGCGGCGTGGCGGCGTTTGTCGATGTCTTGTCACCGGGCAGCCCGCTGTTGGACACTTACCTGCAAACCGTCGAAGTGCTGCGCGACACCAGCCATGTGCGCGATTACTGCGCCGGCGAATGGATGCGCCAGCTCAGCGAAGCCGGCCTGCATGTACGCAACAGCAGTCGCCAGCGCCTGCGCCTGGAGTACACCTCGTGGGTCGAGCGCATGCGCACCCCGCCAGTGTTGCGCGCAGCAATCCTGGCGTTGCAGCAGGCGATGGGCCAGGAAGTGCGCGACTACTATGAAATTCAAGCCGACGGCACCTTCAGCACCGATGTGCTGGTGGTGTTCGCTGAACGCTGATTGATTTTTCCCGACCTGCCCACGGGCGGGTCGCTTGATGAAATGAGGAACGCATGAGCAAGCAGATTCTGATTCTCCCTGGCGACGGTATTGGCCCGGAAATCATGGCCGAAGCGGTCAAGGTCCTGGAATTGGCCAACAGCAAGTACGGCCTGGGCTTTGAGTTGAGCCACGACGTGATCGGCGGCGCGGCCATCGACAAGCACGGCGTGCCCCTGGCTGACGAAACCCTGGACCGTGCCCGTGCTGCCGATGCCGTGCTGCTGGGCGCCGTGGGCGGGCCGAAATGGGACAAGATCGAACGCGACATCCGCCCGGAGCGCGGCCTGCTGAAAATCCGCGCGCAACTGGGCCTGTTCGGCAACCTGCGCCCGGCGATCCTCTACCCGCAACTGGCCGACGCGTCGAGCCTCAAGTCGGAAGTGGTAGCGGGCCTGGATATTCTGATCGTGCGTGAACTGACCGGCGGTATCTATTTTGGCTCGCCACGGGGCGTGCGCCAGTTGGAGAATGGCGAGCGCCAGGCCTACGACACCCTGCCGTACAGCGAGAGCGAAATCCGCCGTATCGCCCGTGTCGGTTTCGACATGGCCCGGGTGCGCGGTAAGAAGGTCTGCTCGGTGGACAAGGCCAACGTCCTGGCCTCCAGCCAGCTGTGGCGCGAAATCGTCGAAGAAGTGGCCAAGGACTACCCGGACGTCGAGCTCAGCCACATGTATGTCGACAATGCCGCCATGCAACTGGTGCGTGCGCCCAAGCAGTTTGACGTGATCGTCACCGACAACCTGTTCGGCGACATCCTGTCCGACCAGGCCTCGATGCTCACCGGTTCCATCGGCATGCTGCCGTCGGCGTCCCTGGACACCCACAACAAGGGCATGTACGAGCCGTGCCACGGTTCGGCGCCGGACATCGCGGGCCAGGGCATTGCCAACCCGCTGGCGACCATTTTGTCGGTGTCGATGATGCTGCGCTACAGCTTCAACCTGAGCGAAGCGGCGGATGCCATCGAGCAGGCAGTGAGCCGGGTGCTGGACCAGGGCCTGCGCACCGGCGACATCTGGTCGCAGGGTTGCACCAGGGTCGGGACGCAGGAAATGGGCGATGCAGTAGTCGCCGCGCTGCGGAATCTGTAATCTCTCGGGCCCGCTTGCAGTTGTTGCTGCAAGGCGGCCCACTTTTTAACAAGGTGTAGTTGCGATGAAACGTGTAGGTCTGATCGGTTGGCGCGGTATGGTCGGTTCCGTGCTCATGCAGCGGATGCTGGAAGAGCAGGATTTCGATCTTATTGAGCCGGTGTTTTTCACCACTTCGAATGTCGGTGGCCAAGGGCCGTCCGTGGGCAAGGATATCGCCCCGCTCAAGGACGCCTACAACATTGAAGAGCTCAAGACCCTCGACGTCATTCTGACCTGCCAGGGCGGCGACTACACCAGTGAAGTCTTCCCCAAGCTGCGCGAAGCCGGCTGGCTGGGTTACTGGATCGACGCGGCGTCCAGCCTGCGCATGCAGGACGACGCGGTGATCATCCTCGACCCGGTCAACCGCAAGGTCATCGACCAGCAACTGGACGCCGGCACCAAGAACTACGTGGGCGGCAACTGCACCGTCAGCCTGATGCTGATGGGCCTGGGTGGCCTGTTTGAAGCCGGGCTGGTGGAGTGGATGAGCGCCATGACCTACCAGGCGGCCTCCGGGGCCGGCGCGCAGAACATGCGTGAGCTGATCAAGCAGATGGGCGCTACCCATGCGGCCGTGGCCGATCAACTGGCCGACCCGGCCAGCGCGATCCTCGATATCGACCGCCGTGTGGCCGAGGCCATGCGCAGCGAAGCCTACCCGACCGAGAACTTCGGCGTGCCCCTGGCCGGCAGCCTGATCCCATGGATCGACAAGGAACTGCCGAACGGCCAGAGCCGCGAAGAGTGGAAAGCCCAGGCCGAGACCAACAAGATCCTCGGGCGCTTCAAGAACCCGATCCCGGTGGACGGTATCTGCGTGCGCATCGGCGCCATGCGCTGCCACAGCCAGGCGCTGACCATCAAGCTCAACAAAGACGTGCCGATCGCCGATATCGAAGGGCTGATCAGCCAGCACAACCCTTGGGTCAAGCTGGTGCCCAACAGCCGCGAAATCAGCATGCAGGAGCTGAGCCCGACCAAGGTCACCGGCACCCTGAATGTACCGGTGGGCCGTCTGCGCAAGCTGAACATGGGGACCCAGTACCTGGGCGCCTTCACCGTGGGTGACCAACTGCTGTGGGGCGCGGCCGAGCCGCTGCGTCGGATGTTGCGGATCCTGCTGGAACGTTGATCGCTGTGTGCTGTTGAAGAAACCCGCGCCCTGGTGACAGGCGCGGGTTTTTTATTGCGCCTGAGGCCGATGATCGTTCCCACGCTCCGCGTGGGAATGCCTCCCCTGACGCTCCGCGTCACAGCCTCAAAAACGGACGCGGAGCGTCCATGGCAGCGTTCCCACGCAGAGCATGGGAACGATCATTGCCTCACCCCCCACCACCCGGTAAAGTGCCGCTCCCCCCGCAATGCCCGAGGCAGCCTCCATGACCCAGACCCTTGATATCGCCGTGATCGGCGCCACCGGTACGGTAGGCGAAACCCTGGTGCAGATCCTCGAAGAACTGGACTTCCCGGTGGGCACCCTGCACCTGCTGGCCAGTAGCGAGTCAGCGGGCGCGTCGGTGCCGTTTCGCGGCAAGAATGTGCGGGTGCGGGAAGTCGATGAGTTCGATTTCAGCAAGGTGCAACTGGCCTTTTTCGCCGCAGGCCCGGCAGTCACCTTGAGTTTCGCCCCGCGTGCCACGGCAGCGGGTTGCTCATTGATCGACCTGTCCGGCGCCTTGCCGGCCGAACAGGCGCCCCAGGTGGTGCCGGAAGCCAATGCCCAGGTGCTGGACGCTTTGAAAAAGCCGTTCCAGGTGGGCAGCCCAAGCCCGTGCGCCACCCACCTGGCGGTGGTCCTTGCACCGTTGTGCGGCCTGTTGGACATCCAGCGCGTCAGCGTCACTGCCAACCTGGCCGTGTCTGCCCAGGGCCGTGAAGCCGTCAGCGAACTGGCCCGGCAAACCGCCGAACTCCTGAATGTACGGCCCCTGGAGCCCAAGTTCTTTGATCGGCAGATGGCCTTCAACCTGTTGGCCCAGGTCGGCACGCCCGACGCGCAGGGCCACACCGCCCTGGAAAAGCGCCTGGTCCACGAACTGCGTAGCCTGCTGGGATTACCGTTACTGAAAATTTCCGCGACCTGTGTTCAAGCTCCGGTGTTTTTTGGCGATAGCCTGAGCGTATCCCTGCAACTGGCGGGCGCTGTGGACCTGGGCGCAGTAAATCGCGTGTTGGAGGCGGCGCCGGGCATCGAGCTGGTGGAAGAGGGTGATTACCCTACAGCGGTTGGGGATGCGGTCGGTCAGGACGTGGTCTACGTGGGGCGCGTACGGGCCGGCATTGATGACCCGGCGGAACTAAACGTGTGGCTGACGTCAGATAACGTACGCAAAGGCGCGGCGCTTAACGCGGTACAACTGGCACAATTGTTGATAAAACACCTTGTGTAAAAGATACTTGGCGGCAATTTGTAGATTGATTCTAACCAAGCGCTATGCTTGGTCCCATGCAGGAAAAGTTGCGCGTCGGTGACCCATCGGCTCGCCATGCCGAATGGCAAGCGGTACCCAACCTTCTCGCGGGCCGAGGAGTGTTCAAACAAAGGATGAGGCTATGGTTCAAGTTCGCAAACTGGTGTTAGCAATAGCGGCCGTCTCGGCGCTGTCCTCCGGTATGGCGCAAGCGCTGCAACTTGGGGAGATGACCCTCAAGTCGAAGTTGAACCAGCCGTTGTCGGTGGAGATCGAGCTGCTCGACGTGGGTGGGCTGACGGCCTCCGATATCGTGCCCAGCCTCGCATCTTCCCAGGCCTTTGTGGATGCGGGGGTTGATCGCCAGGCATTCCTCGACGAACTGACCTTTACCCCAGTGCTCAACCCCAGCGGTCGCAGTGTGGTGCGCGTCACCTCCAGCAAGCCGTTGCCCGACTCTTACGTACGCTTCCTGTTGCAGGTGCAATGGCCTAACGGTCGGTTGATGCGGGACTACAGCGTCTTGCTGGACCCGGCCAAGTTCGAGCAAAAGGCCCCGGAGGCCAGCGCCCCGGCGCCGCGCCTTGCCACGCCTGCTGCCAGCGTGACCAAGGCCGCTGAACACACCACGACTTCCCGCGACACCCTGTGGGAAATTGCCGCCAAGCACCGCAACGGCGGGTCGATCCAGCAGACCATGCTGGCGATCCAGGCCCTGAACCCGGGGGCCTTTGTCGACGGCAACATCAACCGTATGAAGACTGGCCAGGTATTGCGCCTGCCGGATCCGGTACAAAGCACCAGCCTGCCGCAACCCCAGGCGCTAGCCGAAGTGACTGTGCAGAATGCGGCCTGGCGTCAGGGCCGTCGTGGCGCCATCAATCAGGCTGCGGGGCGCCAGCAACTGGACGCGACCAAACGCACTCAGGCTGGCGCCGCGCCGTCGCAAACGGCGGCGAAGGATAACCTGAGCCTGGTCTCGGCCGAGGCCGCGAAGACGGGCGTCAAAGGCGCCGCAGCTGATAGCAAGGATTTGAGCAACAAATTGGCGGTAACCCAGGAAAGCCTGGACTCCACCCGTCGCGAAAATGAAGAGCTGAAAAGCCGCATGGCTGACCTGCAAAGTCAGTTGGACAAGCTGCAGCGGCTGATCGAGCTGAAGAACAATCAACTGGCCAAGTTGCAGGCCGAGGGCGGCGCCCCGGCGCAGCCTGCGGTCATGCCCGCCGAGTTGGTTGCGACGCCGACCACACCCACGCCGGCAGCCGAAGCGCCGGTGGTTGCCCCCGTGGAAACACCGCCACAACCGGCAGACGCTGCCAGTACCGAAGGCAAATTCAATGACCTGCTGACCAACCCTATCGTCCTCGGGGTGATTGGTGGGGCCGCCGGCCTGCTGGTGCTGTTGCTCCTGCTGCTGTGGGCGCGTCATCGCAATGCGCGCCTGGAAGAAGAAAAACACCTGCGCATGGCGCGGGCGCTGGCCGAAGAGCCGGAGTTTTCCTCGAACATTGACCAGGACATGCCGTCGGACAGTTTTGAAGGCCTTGAAGTCCCGGCAGCCAATGTCAAGCTGGCTCCAGCTCCAGCTCCAGCTCCAGCTCCAGCTCCAGAGCCGGTTGCCGTGGCACCGGTGCCGGCACCGGCGACCAGCATGGCGCCGCCGAGCAAGCCTATCATCGAGCCCGGCTCCTCCGACGCCCTGGCGCAGGCCCAGTCGCATCTGGACCGTGGCCACTTGAACCAGGCGGCCGCGGTGCTGGAGGAGGCGATCAAGCTGGAGCCCAAGCGCAGCGACCTGCGCCTCAAGCTCCTGGAGGTCTACGGCCAACAAGGCGACAAGGACGGTTTCGTGACCCAGGAGCGCCAACTGGTCGCCAATGGCGAGAACCACGCCCAGGTCGAACTGTTGAAAAACCGCTACCCGGCCATGGCTGTGCTGGCTGCCGGCGTCAGTGCTGCAGTCGCGGCTGCCGCGCTGGATGCGCAGTACGTCAAGGATCTGCTCCAGGAAGAGCCGCTCCCTGCGGCCACGCCTGAGGCGGATGCGTTCAATACCGACTTCGACCTGAGCCTGGACGACCTGGAAGCCGCGTCGCCGGCGGTGGTTGCCCCCGAGGTCGATGAGCTGAGCTTCGAGTCGGTGTTGCAACAGCAGGCCGAAGCCAAGGCCAGCGAAGACGATTTGTCCGATTTTGACCTCGATTTGCAGCTGGATGCGCCAGCCTCCCAGTCCGACGACGACTTTCTCTCGGGCCTGGAGGAAGAGATGAAGGACCTGCCGCCGGTCGAGCCGCCGACCCTGACGCCGAGTGCATTGGATGATTTTGACCTGCCGGAAGACTTCGATCTGTCCCTGGCCGACGAACCCGCGCCATCGGACAAGCCGGACGCATTCGCCTCGGAGCTTGACGATGTCAACGCCGAGCTCGAACGCCTGTCCCAGAGCCTGGAAAACCCGTCGATCGAACCGAGTTTCACCGCTGAAGATGCTACAAAGGGCGATGATGAGCCGGAGTTCGACTTCCTCTCGGGCTCCGATGAAGTCGCCACCAAGCTCGACCTGGCCCAGGCCTATATCGACATGGGCGATGAAGGCGGGGCGCGTGACATCCTGGCCGAAGTCCTGGCCGAAGGCGATGAAAAACAACGGGGTGAAGCCAAGGAAATGCTCAGCAACCTGGCCTGACGCCACGTACCCCCTGTAGGCGCGAGTGTGCTCGCGAAATCGTCAACGATAATGCGCCCATCCTGGATGATCGCGGCGTCCTTGGGTTTTTCGCGGGTAAGCCCGCTCCTGCAAAAAGCTTCAAGCCATATATAATGGCGACCTTTGCGCAACTCATCAGGCTCTCAGCTCTTGGCAAATATAGATAACGCGGCCGCCGAAATGGCGGCCGCCGGCTTTTTCAGAATCGCCCTGGGCGTGGAATACAAAGGCTCGCGCTATCGTGGCTGGCAGCGCCAGGCTTCCGGCGTGCCGACTGTGCAGGAAACCCTGGAGAAGGCCCTGTCGAAGGTCGCCGACTCGCCGGTTTCCTTGATGTGCGCCGGGCGCACCGACGCGGGCGTGCATGCCTGCGGGCAAGTGGTGCATTTTGACACCCAGGCCGAGCGTTCGATGAAAGCCTGGGTCATGGGCGCCAATATCAATCTGCCCCACGATGTCAGCGTCAGTTGGGCCAAGGTCATGCCGGCGCACTTCCATGCGCGGTTCAAGGCCATTGCCCGGCGTTACCGCTATGTGATCTACAACGATCAGATCCGTCCGGCCCACTTGAACGAAGAAATCACCTGGAACCACCGCCCCCTGGACGCCGAGCGCATGGCCGAGGCGGCCCGGCATCTGGTGGGGGTCCATGATTTCAGTGCCTTCCGTGCCGGCCAGTGCCAGGCCAAGTCGCCGATCAAGGAAGTCCATCACCTGCGGGTGACCCGTCACGGCAAAATGATTGTCCTGGATATCCGCGCCGGGGCGTTCCTGCACCATATGGTGCGCAATATCGCCGGGGTGCTGATGACCATTGGCACCGGTGAGCGCCCAGTGGACTGGGCCCGGGAAGTGCTGGAAAGCCGGGTACGGCGTACCGGTGGGGTCACGGCGCACCCGTTCGGCCTGTATCTGGTGGATGTGGAGTACCGCGACGAGTTCGAGTTGCCGCAGCGTTTCATCGGGCCACACTTCCTCACAGGTTTCACTGAACTTGGCGGCTGACGCCCGGAAAAGCATTTGTTACCATCCGGGACTTTCCTGGACAGCCCCTGAGGTTTTGACGATATGTCAGGCGTTCGCAGCAAGATTTGCGGGATTACCCGCATGGAAGACGCGCTGGCGGCAGTCGAGGCGGGGGCTGACGCCATTGGTTTTGTGTTTTATGCCAAGAGCCCGCGGGCGGTGACGGTGCAGCAGGCGCGGGCGATCATTGCCGGCCTGCCGCCATTCGTGACCACTGTGGGGCTGTTCGTCAACGCCAACGCCTGTGAGCTCAACGAAACCCTGGATGCCGTGCCCCTGGACCTGTTGCAGTTCCATGGCGACGAAACCCCGGACGAGTGCGCCGGCTACCATCGCCCGTATATCAAGGCCCTGCGGGTCAAGGCCGGGGATGATATCGCCGCCCGTTGCGCGGCCTACACCGGGGCCAGCGGGATTTTGCTCGATGCCTATGTCGAGGGCATTCCTGGCGGGACGGGCGAGGCCTTTGACTGGTCGCTGATTCCCCAGGGCTTGAGCAAGCCGATCATCCTGGCGGGTGGCTTGCACGCCGGCAATGTGGCGCAGGCCATTGCCCGGGTCCGCCCGTACGCTGTCGATGTCAGTGGCGGGGTAGAGCAGGCCAAGGGCATCAAGGACCCTGGCAGGATTCACGCATTCATGCAGGCAGTGCGCAGCAGCAGTGGCGCGATGTGACGGCTGGCAGTCTGCCGCCGTCAGTAACTACCCCTGTGTAAAACAGGCCGGCGTTGCCCTCGGGCGGCGCCAATGAAGTGGCAACCCCGCCCTGGCGGGTTGTCTGGAAGGCTGAGGGCAGGTGCAGGAAATGGCTGGTCGAACGTCTGACCCCGTCCTGCAGCGGTTATCGCCACATCAATGAATTTAGCTCAAGGGCATACGCGGGGCTGTGTTCAAGCCACCGGTACTGGAGAAAGAAAGCATGAGCAACTGGTTAGTAGACAAACTGATCCCCTCGATCATGCGTTCCGAGGTGAAGAAAAGCTCGGTCCCTGAAGGTCTGTGGCACAAGTGCCCCTCCTGCGACGCGGTGTTGTACCGCCCGGAGCTGGAAAAGACCCTGGACGTTTGCCCCAAGTGCAACCACCACATGCGTATCGGCGCCCGCGCCCGTATCGACATCTTCCTCGATGCCGATGGCCGTGCCGAGCTGGGCGCTGACCTGGAGCCGGTGGACCGCCTCAAGTTCCGCGACGGCAAGAAGTACAAGGATCGCCTGAGCGCTGCGCAAAAGCAGACCGGCGAAAAAGACGCGCTGGTCTCCATCAGCGGCAAGCTGCTGGGCATGCCCGTAGTGGTGTCGGCGTTTGAATTCTCTTTCATGGGCGGCTCCATGGGCGCCATTGTCGGTGAGCGTTTTGTACGTGCCGCCAACTACGCCCTGGAAAACCGTTGCCCGATGATCTGCTTCGCCGCCTCCGGTGGTGCGCGGATGCAGGAAGCGCTGATCTCGCTGATGCAAATGGCCAAGACCTCTGCGGTACTGGCGCGTCTGCGTGAGGAAGGTATCCCGTTCATCTCGGTGCTGACCGACCCGGTCTACGGCGGCGTTTCCGCCAGCCTGGCGATGCTGGGCGACGTGATCGTCGGCGAGCCCAAGGCGCTGATCGGCTTTGCCGGCCCACGCGTGATCGAGCAGACCGTACGTGAAAAACTGCCGGAAGGCTTCCAGCGCAGTGAGTTCCTGCTGGAGCACGGCGCCATCGACATGATTATCGCCCGTTCCGAGTTGCGTCCACGCCTGGGTAACCTGCTGGCGCAGATGATGGGCCTGCCGACGCCTGAATACGTCGCCGCGCCTGTCGAGCCAATCGTAGTCCCACCGATCCCTGCAAACCTATGACCCAAAGAACCCTGGGCGAATGGCTCGCCTACCTTGAGCAGTTGCATCCGTCAGCCATCGACATGGGTCTGGAGCGCTCGCAACAGGTAGCGGCCCGCCTTGGGTTGGGGCGGCCCGCGCCACGGGTGATCACGGTCACCGGCACCAACGGCAAGGGCTCTACCTGTGCCTTTGTCGCAGCATTGCTGCAGGCCCAGGGCTTGAAAGTAGGCGTCTACAGTTCGCCACACTTGTTGCGCTACAACGAGCGTGTGCAACTCAACGGTGTCGAAGCCAGCGATGAGCAATTGTGCGAAGCCTTTGCCGCGCTGGAGGCCGGGCGTGGCGAAACTTCCCTGACCTATTTCGAGATGGGCACCCTGGCCGCGTTCTGGCTGTTCGAGCGTGAACAGCTGGATGCGGTGGTGCTGGAAGTCGGCCTCGGTGGCCGCCTGGATACCGTCAATGTGGTGGATGCCGACCTCGCGTTGGTGACCAGCATTGGCGTGGACCATACCGATTACCTGGGTGATACCCGTGAATCCGTGGCCTATGAAAAGGCCGGGATCTTCCGCCAGGGCAAGCCGGCGCTGTGTGGCGACCTGGATCCGCCGCATACCTTGTTGGACAAGGTGCGCGAGCTGGACTGCCCGTTTTTCCTGCGGGGCCGGGACTTCGGCCTGGAAGTGGCAGGCGATCGGTGGTCGTGGCACGGTGTCGATGCACGGGGCCAGGTCGTCGAGTTGCACGACCTGCCGCTGCTGAACCTGCCCATGGAAAACGCGGCGCTTGCCCTGCAGGCCTACCTGTTGCTGGATCTGCCGTGGAATGCCGCACAGATCGCCGATACCTTGCAGCGTACCCAGGTGGTCGGGCGCCTGGATCGTCGCTCGTTCGCGTGGCGGGGCAAGCGCTTGAACCTGTTGCTGGATGTTGGGCATAACCCGCATGCTGCGCAGTACCTGGCGCGCCGTTTGGCGAGCCAGGCACCGGCGGGTCGACGCCTGGCCGTGTTCGGCCTGCTGTCGGACAAGGACCTGGACGGTGTGGTGGCGCCCTTGCTGGGCAGTGTGCAGTCCTGGGCGGTTGCCCCGCTGGATACACCGCGCACCCGTACGGCCGATGAGGTACAGGCGGTGTTGCAGAACCTTGGCGCGACGGTGACGTCCCATGCAAGCGTGACCGCTGCGTTGGAGGCTCAGTGCGCGGTGGCAACGGCCGAAGACGAGATTCTGTTGTTCGGATCATTTTATTGTGTTGCCGAGGCGCTTGAGTGGTTGGCCCGGCGCTCCACGGAGGAAGCTGCACATGGCATTACTGGATAGCGCATACAAGCAGCGAATGGTCGGAGCCCTGGTGCTGGTGGCATTGGCGGTGATTTTCCTGCCGATGCTGTTTTCTCGCCAGGACGAGCAGCGCCAGGTTACGGTGGAGGCCCCGGCCGCACCCCAGGCCCCGGTCATGCCGCAGGTCCAGGTCGAGCCGGTGGTGGTGCCTGAGCCGCAGGCGCTGCCCGAGGAAGAACCGGTGCCGACTGATCTGGAGATTGCCGAACAGCAAGCACCTTCGACGCCGATCCAGCCGAGTGTGCCGGTGGTAAAGCCGACCCCAGCGCCCGTGGTGGCGGCCAAGCCCGTTACGCCAGCCCCGGCACCGAAGCCGGTTGCGCCGCAGCCGGCAGCCCCGGGCAAACCGGAGGTGGGGCAGAGTCGTATCGATCCCAACGGCCTGCCGATCAGTTGGTCGGTGCAGCTCGCTAGCCTGTCCAATCGTGAAAGTGCCGAAGCCTTGCAGAAAACCCTGCGTAGCCAGGGCTATAACGCCTATATCCGTACCGCCGATGGCAAGAACCGGGTATTTGTCGGGCCGCTGATCGAGCGCGCCGAGGCAGATCGCTTGCGTGACCTGCTGGGGCGCCAGCAGAACCTGAAGGGTTTTGTGGTGCGTTTCCAGCCAGAACGCGGCTGATTCTGGCAATACACTGTGCAGGCTTGTGTGGGAGCGGGCTTGCCCGCGATGACGGTGCATCAGTCAATATTATAGTTGGCTGACCCACCGCTATCGCGGGCAAGCCCGCTCCCACATTGGTTTCTGCCTGTCTTGAAGTGGCTGCAGCTGGCCACAACCCATTGATTTGCAATGGACCACCAAACACCGCTTACCGATAGCCCAGCGCTCTGCTAAAATGCGCCGCCTTATCCGTCTGTAGGCTGCACTGTGCCATTTACCTGGGTTGATTGGGCGATCGTAGCCATTATCGCCATCTCCGCATTGATCAGTCTAAGCCGCGGTTTCGTCAAAGAAGCCTTATCGCTGCTGACCTGGATCGTTGCAGGAGTCGTCGCCTGGATGTTCGGCGGATCCCTGGCCGTTTACCTGGCCGGCTATATCGAAACACCTTCGGCTCGTGTCATCGCGGGCTGCGCCATCATGTTCATCGCCACGCTGCTGGTGGGGGCAATGGTCAATTATCTTATCGGCGAATTGATACGTGTCACCGGCCTCTCCGGGACCGATCGATTTCTCGGCATGGCCTTCGGCGCCGCGCGTGGCGCGTTGCTGGTGGTTGTTGCGGTCGGGCTGTTGAGCCTGGGCCCGGTACAGCAGGATTCGTGGTGGCAGGAGTCGAGTCTCGTGCCAAAATTTCTATTGGTTGCAGATTGGTCCAAGAACCTCATATTGGGGTGGAGCAGTCAGTGGCTGGCCAGCGGTATCAGCGTACCCGCTGATATTCCGTTCAAGGAACACCTCTTGCCGGGCAATGCGCCGTAGTAAGCAGTGTTCAGTCAAGATTCATTAAGTAGGGGTTGCGTCGCATGTGTGGCATCGTCGGTATCGTCGGTAAGTCGAACGTCAATCAGGCGCTGTATGACGCGCTAACCGTCCTCCAGCACCGCGGCCAGGACGCTGCCGGTATTGTGACCAGCCACGACGGCCGGTTATTCCTGCGCAAGGACAATGGCCTGGTACGTGACGTGTTCCATCAGCGTCACATGCAGCGCCTGGTCGGGCACATGGGCATTGGCCATGTGCGTTATCCGACTGCCGGTAGCTCGACTTCGGCCGAAGCTCAACCGTTTTACGTCAACTCGCCCTACGGCATTACCTTGGCGCATAACGGCAACCTGACCAACGTTGAGCAACTGGCCAAGGAGATCTACGAATCTGACCTGCGCCATGTCAACACCAATTCCGACTCGGAAGTGCTGCTCAACGTGTTCGCCCACGAACTGGCCCAGCGCGGCAAGTTGCAGCCGAC
This sequence comes from Pseudomonas sp. GW821-FHT01D09, assembly GCF_059422465.1. Classification (NCBI taxonomy): domain Bacteria; kingdom Pseudomonadati; phylum Pseudomonadota; class Gammaproteobacteria; order Pseudomonadales; family Pseudomonadaceae; genus Pseudomonas; species Pseudomonas sp. GW821-FHT01D09. Next base: position 3,298 of record NZ_JBWKWY010000046.1, on the reverse strand, counting down.
CGAAGAAGATGTGTTTGCGGCCGTGACTGACGTGCACAACCGTTGCGTCGGTGGTTATGCGGTCGTGGCAATGATCACCGGCTACGGGATCGTCGGTTTCCGCGACCCCCACGGCATCCGCCCGATCGTGTTCGGCCAGCGTCATACCGACGAAGGCGTCGAGTACATGATTGCCTCCGAAAGCGTGTCCCTGGATGTGCTGGGCTTCACCCTGGTGCGCGACCTGGCGCCGGGCGAAGCGGTGTACATCACCGAAGACGGCAAGCTGCACACCCGTCAGTGCGCGATCAACCCGAAACTCACCCCCTGCATCTTCGAGCACGTCTACCTGGCGCGCCCGGATTCGATCATCGATGGTGTCTCGGTGTACAAGGCGCGTCTGCGCATGGGCGAGAAGCTCGCCGAAAAGATCCTGCGCGAGCGCCCGGAGCACGACATCGACGTGGTGATCCCGATCCCGGACACCAGCCGCACCGCCGCGCTGGAACTGGCCACCCGCCTGGGCGTCAAGTTCCGCGAAGGTTTCGTCAAAAACCGCTACATCGGCCGCACCTTCATCATGCCGGGCCAGGCGGCTCGCAAGAAGTCGGTACGCCAGAAGCTCAACGCCATCGAGCTGGAATTCCGTGGCAAGAACGTGATGCTGGTGGATGACTCCATTGTGCGCGGCACTACGTGCAAACAGATCATCCAGATGGCCCGTGAGGCCGGGGCGAAGAACGTGTACTTCTGTTCTGCCGCACCTGCCGTGCGGTACCCGAATGTGTACGGTATCGACATGCCGAGCGCCCACGAACTGATCGCACACAATCGTTCGACCCAGGATGTGGCTGACCTGATCGGCGCTGATTGGCTGATTTACCAGGATCTTCCTGACCTGATCGAAGCGGTGGGCGGCGGCAAGATCAAGATCGAGCAGTTCGATTGCGCGGTCTTCGATGGCAAGTACGTGACCGGTGATGTCGACGAGGCTTACCTGAACAAGATCGAGCAGGCGCGTAACGACTCCTCGAAGATTAAGACCCAGGCGGTCAGCGCGATCATCGATCTGTACAACAACTGAGTAATCACCGGCCCTGAGGGGCCGGTTTTGTATCTTAAATAAAGAATTGAGTGAAGGAGTGGCAGCATGAGTCAGGAGTGGGATGCCGGTCGGTTGGACAGCGACCTCGATGGTGTGGCTTTCGATACCCTGGCTGTGCGCGCCGGCCAGCACCGCACGCCGGAAGGTGAGCACGGCGACCCGATGTTCTTCACCTCCAGCTACGTGTTCCGCACTGCGGCGGACGCGGCGGCGCGCTTTGCTGGCGAAGTGCCGGGTAATGTCTACTCCCGTTACACCAACCCGACGGTGCGCGCCTTTGAAGAGCGCATTGCGGCGCTGGAAGGGGCAGAGCAGGCCGTCGCCACGGCAACCGGCATGGCGGCCATCCTTGCGGTGGTGATGAGCCTGTGCAGTGCTGGCGACCATGTATTGGTGTCGCGCAGCGTGTTTGGCTCGACCATCAGCCTGTTCGAGAAGTACTTCAAGCGCTTTGGCATTGAAGTCGACTACGTGCCGCTGGCAGACCTGTCGGGCTGGGATGGGGCGATCAAGGCCAATACCAAATTGCTGTTCGTCGAGTCGCCGTCCAACCCGTTGGCAGAACTGGTGGACATCACGGCCCTCGCCGCAGTGGCCCACGCCAAGGGCGCGATGCTGGTGGTGGATAACTGCTTCTGCACGCCAGCCCTGCAGCAGCCGCTGAAGCTGGGCGCAGATATCGTGGTGCATTCGGCTACCAAGTTCATCGATGGCCAGGGCCGTTGCATGGGCGGCGTAGTGGCCGGCCGTGGCGAGCAGATGAAGGAAGTGGTGGGCTTCTTGCGCACCGCTGGCCCGACCCTGAGCCCGTTCAATGCCTGGGTTTTCCTCAAGGGCCTGGAAACCCTGAGCCTGCGGATGAAAGCCCATTGCGCCAACGCCCAGGCCTTGGCCGAGTGGCTGGAGCAGCAGGACGGCATCGAGAAAGTCCACTACGCCGGCTTGAAGAGCCACCCGCAACACGAACTGGCCCAGCGTCAGCAACGCGGGTTCGGGGCGGTGGTCAGTTTCGAGGTCAAGGGCGGCAAAGACGGCGCATGGCGCTTTATCGATGCCACGCGCCTGATTTCCATCACCGCCAACCTGGGTGATAGCAAAACCACCATTACCCATCCAGGCACCACCTCCCATGGTCGCCTCACCCCGCAGGAGCGTGAAGCGGCGGGTATCCGCGACAGCCTGATCCGCGTGGCGGTGGGCCTGGAAGACGTGGCTGACTTGCAGGCCGACCTGGCTCGCGGGCTGGCGGCCTTGTGATCGAGTGGTCCCTGGAGGCGGCTGGCGCTACTAATGGCCGGGTCGCGTTGGTAACAGGCGCGGCCCGGGGCATCGGCCTGGGGATCGCGGCCTGGCTGGTCAGCGAAGGTTGGCAAGTAGTATTGGCCGACCTGGATCGCGAGCGGGGCGCCAAGGTGTCCAAGGTGTTGGGCGATAACGCCTGGTTTATCACCATGGACGTGGCCGATGAGCAGCAGGTGGCCCTTGGGGTGGCTGAAGTGCTTGGCCAGTTCGGGCGCCTGGATGCCCTGGTGTGCAATGCCGCAGTGGCCGATCCGCGCAATATCACATTGGATAGCCTGGACCTGGCCTACTGGAACCGGGTGCTGGCGGTAAACCTCAGTGGGCCGATGCTGCTGGCCAAGCACTGTGCGCCCTACCTGCGCGCCCACGGCGGTTCCATCGTCAACCTGGCCTCGACCCGGGCCCGACAATCGGAGCCGGATACCGAGGCCTACGCGGCGAGCAAGGGCGGCCTGTTGGCCCTGACGCACGCGCTGGCCATCAGCCTGGGGCCGGAGGTGCGGGTCAACGCCGTCAGCCCTGGCTGGATCGACGCCCGTGATCCCGCAACGCGCCGTGCCGAGCCGTTGAGCGACGCCGATCATGCGCAGCATCCTGCGGGCCGGGTAGGCACGGTTGAGGACGTGGCAGCCATGGTGGCGTGGCTGCTGTCGCGCAGCGCCGGGTTTGTGACGGGGCAGGAGTTCGTGGTGGACGGCGGGATGAGCAAGAAGATGATTTACAGCGAGTAGGGCGGGTCCCGTGCTTGACGTTATTTACTCTTTTTCAGAAAAACTTCAAGCAGGCTATTGACTTAGGTCCGCCATCTGCGTAAATTTCGCGGCCTCAACGAAGCAAAGGGTGATTAGCTCAGCTGGGAGAGCATCTGCCTTACAAGCAGAGGGTCGGCGGTTCGATCCCGTCATCACCCAC
>NZ_JBWKWY010000045.1:0-34773 GCF_059422465.1 Pseudomonas sp. GW821-FHT01D09 | reverse complement strand
TTTGTTTACCAAGGAGTTTTCCGTTTCGACTGCGCCGGAAGTGGGGCGAATTATAGACTTCCAGGATCTGCCGTCAACCCCTATTTTCACAAATCTGTCATATCGGTCAAAAAAGCCCCGAAAACGCGAAAGCCGGCCCCCAGGGGCCGGCTTTCTATTCATGCAACCTTACAAACTAGGGAACGCGAACTGCGAGGCTTCATGGCTGGCACGCTGCGGCCAGCGCTGGGTGATCGCCTTGCGACGAGTATAGAAACGCACCCCATCCGGCCCATAGGCATGCAAGTCGCCAAACAGCGAGCGCTTCCAGCCGCCAAAGCTGTGATAAGCCACCGGCACCGGCAATGGCACGTTAACGCCCACCATGCCCACTTCAATCTCGTCACAGAACAGGCGTGCCGCTTCGCCGTCACGGGTAAAAATGCAGGTGCCGTTACCATATTCGTGATCATTGATCAGTTGCATCGCCGCTTCCAGACTGTTCACCCGGACGATGCACAGCACTGGGCCAAAGATTTCTTCTTTATAGATACGCATCTGCGGCGTCACACGATCAAACAGGCAGCCCCCGAGGAAGAAACCGTTCTCATGCCCACTCACGCTCAGGCCACGGCCATCGACCACCAACTCAGCACCCGAAGACACACCGTCTTCTATATAGCCACTGACCTTGTCCCGCGCCTGCGCAGAAACCAGCGGCCCCATGTCCAGGCCACAAGAAGTCCCCGCGCCAATCTTCAGCGCCTTGATCTGCGGCACCAGCTTGGCAATCAATGCATCCGCCACCTGGTCGCCCACACACACTGCCACCGAGATCGCCATGCAACGCTCGCCGCAGGACCCGTAGGCTGCGCCCATCAAAGCACTGACGGCGTTATCCAGGTCCGCATCCGGCATCAGCACCGCATGGTTCTTGGCCCCGCCCAGCGCCTGTACACGCTTGCCGCGCTTGGTGGCTTCGGAATAGATGTACTCAGCAATCGGCGTCGATCCCACAAAACTCAAGGCCTTGACCTCAGGCGCCTCGATCAGCGCATCCACCGCGCCCTTGTCACCATGCACCACGCTCAACACACCTTTGGGCAAACCCGCGTCCTGCAGCAGTTGGGCAATCAGCAGGGTCGAGCTTGGATCGCGTTCCGATGGCTTAAGGATGAAACAGTTACCGCAGACGATGGCCAGTGGATACATCCACAGCGGCACCATGGCCGGGAAGTTGAACGGGGTGATGCCCGCCACCACGCCCAGCGGCTGGAAGTCGGACCAGGCATCGATGTTCGGGCCAACGTTACGGCTGTACTCGCCCTTGAGGATTTCCGGGGCCGAACACGCGTACTCGACGTTCTCGATCCCGCGCTTGAGCTCACCGGCAGCATCTTCCAGCGTCTTGCCATGCTCCTCGCTGATCAATTGCGAGATGCGGGCTTCGTTCTGCTCCAGCAATTGCTTGAAACGAAACATCACCTGGGCACGCTTGGCCGGTGGCGTATTGCGCCAGGCCGGGAATGCCGCCTTGGCCGAGTCGATGGCCCGTTGGATGGTTTCGCGGCTGGCCAATGGCACCTGGTGAATCACCTGGCCGGTGGACGGGTTGTAAACGTCGGCACTACGCCCGCTGTCGTTGACCATTTCGCCATTGATCAAATGCTGGATAAGGCTCATGCAAGGCTCCTGAAAAGTTGTCCACAGGCGCGACACGCGTCGCGCCAGGCTGTTGTTCTATATAGAAGGAGAAATCAGTCGATCTTGTTCAGCACTTCGCCGACTGCATCGAACAAGCGATCCAGGTCCTGCGGCTTGCTGTTGAAGGTTGGGCCGAACTGCAGGGTGTCGCCGCCAAAGCGTACATAGAACCCAGCCTTCCACAGCGCCATGCCCGCCTCGAATGGACGCACAATGGCATCCCCATCACGCGGCGCGATCTGGATCGCACCGGCCAGGCCGTAGTTACGGATGTCGATCACGTTCTTGCTGCCCTTGAGGCCATGCAGCGCATTCTCAAAGTGCGGCGCGATTTCGGCCACGCTCTGCACCAGGTTTTCCTTCTGCAACAGATCCAATGCCGCCAGGCCCGCCGCACAGGCCACAGGGTGTGCCGAGTAGGTGTAGCCGTGTGGGAATTCCACCGCGTACTCGGGCGTCGCCTGGTTCATGAACGTCTGATAGATCTCGCTGCTGGCAATCACCGCGCCCATCGGGATCGCGCCGTTGGTGACTTGCTTGGCAATGCACATCAGGTCTGGGGTCACGCCGAAGCTGTCCGCACCGAACATCGAACCGGTCCGGCCAAAGCCGGTGATCACTTCGTCGAACACCAGCAGGATATTGTGCTGGTCACAAATTTCACGCAGACGCTTGAGGTAACCCTGGGGCGGCACGAGTACGCCAGCGGAACCTGCCAGCGGCTCGACGAACACCGCCGCGATGTTCGACGCATCATGCAACTCGATCAGCTTGAGCAACTCGTCCGCCAGGGCAATACCGCCCTGCTCCGGCATACCGCGGGAGAAGGCATTGCTCGCCAGCAGGGTATGGGGCAGGTGGTCGACATCCATCATCGCCTGGCCAAAAATCTTACGGTTGCCGTTGACCCCGCCCAGGCTGGTCCCGGCGATGTTCACCCCGTGATAACCACGGGCGCGGCCGATCATCTTGGTCTTGGTCGCCTGGCCCTTTAAGCGCCAGTACGCACGCACCATCTTCACCGCCGTATCGGCGCACTCGGAGCCGGAGTCGGTGAAGAACACATGATTCAGATTGCCTGGAGTCAGGTCGGTAATCTTTTCTGCCAACTGGAAGGACAACGGATGACCGTATTGGAAGCCCGGCGAGTAGTCCAGGGTGCCCAACTGCTTGGCGACCGCTTCCTGGATTTCCTTGCGCGTGTGCCCTGCGCCACAGGTCCACAGGCCTGACAATGAGTCATAGACCCGGCGCCCCTTGTCATCGAGCAACCAACTGCCTTCGGCCCCCACGATCAGGCGCGGGTCGCGCTGGAAGTTACGGTTGGCGGTGTAAGGCATCCAGTGGGCATCCAGCTTCAATTGGCTGGCCAGGGTGGATGGGGCGTTTTCGGGCATGTTCATCAGCAAAACCTCGCAAGGCAAAAGGCAGCGTCGGGATTGAAAGCGTTGTTGCAGCTAAATTGCCATGGGGATAAAGTCTGGGAAATCCAACTCTTCTAACCTTCAGTCAGGTCTTTACTAAACTATGAGCAGCCGCCGACCCGACCCACTGGCCCAAGTCAGCGACTTCGATATCCGCCTGTTGCGCATCTTCCGCAGTGTGGTGGAGTGCGGAGGCTTCTCGGCGGCGGAAACCGTGCTAGGCATCGGCCGCTCCGCCATCAGCCAGCAGATGAGCGACCTCGAACAACGCCTGGGCCTGCGCCTGTGCCAACGCGGGCGCGCCGGCTTCTCCCTGACGGAGGAAGGCCGCGAGGTCTACCAATCGGCACTGCAACTATTAAGTGCCCTGGAAAGCTTCCGCACCGAGGTCAACGGCCTGCACCAACACCTACGTGGCGAACTGATCATCGGCCTGACCGATAACCTGGTGACCCTGCCCCATATGCGCATCACCCATGCCCTGGCGCAGTTGAAAGAACGTGGCCCCGACGTGCAGATCCAGATCCGCATGATCGCCCCCAACGAAGTGGAACAAGGCGTGCTCGACGGGCGCCTGCATGTCGGCGTGGTGCCCCAGGCCAGCGCGCTGTCGGGCCTGGAATACCAACCCCTGTACGGCGAACGCTCGCTGCTCTACTGCGCGGTGGGCCATCCGTTGTTCTACGCCGACGACAGGCAACTGGACGACCAACGCATCAATAGCCAGGACGCCATCGCACCGACTTTCCGCCTGCCCGCCGATATCCAAGCCCACTATCAAGCGCTCAACTGCACCGCCAGCGCTTCCGACCGCGAAGGCATGGCCTTCCTGATCCTCACCGGGCGCTATATCGGCTACCTGCCCGACCACTACGCCAGCCTGTGGGTGCAACAAGGCCGACTGCGCGCGCTGAAACCGCCTACACGCTTTTACGATTTAAGCCTGGCTTCGGTCACCCGCAAGGGCCGTCGCCCCCATTTGGTGCTGGAAAGCTTTCTCGAAAGCCTGGCCGCGACCCGCTGATACGGGGCCCACACAAAACCTGAGCAACTGGACAGCTTTTTGCAAGGCACAGGGACCATGAACCGTCAGCCCTGAGTCCCCATGCCATGCCACCAGAATCCTCCAGTGTCAGCGACCTGATCTACGGCCTCAACGACCGCCCCAAACCATTGCCCGCGTTGCTCGCGGCCCTGCAACATGTGCTCGCCAGCTTCGTCGGCATCATTACCCCGCCGTTGATCATCGGCTCGACCCTGGGCCTGGCCGCCCACCTGCCCTACCTGATCAGCATGGCGTTGATGGTTTCCGGTGTCGGCACCTTCATCCAGGCCCGTAGGCCATTTGGAATTGGCGCAGGGATGATCTGCCTGCAAGGCACCAGCTTTGCCTTTCTCGGCGCGGTGTTGTCGGCGGGTTTCCTGGTCAAGCAGCGCGGCGGCAGCCCGGAAGATATCCTGGCGATGATCTTTGGCGTGTGCTTTTTCGGCGCGCTGGTGCAGATCGTGTTGAGCCGTTTTATCGGTCAGTTGCGCCGGGTCATCACGCCGCTGGTAACCGGGATTGTGATTACCCTGATTGGCATCAGCCTGATCAAGGTGGGCATCACCGACCTGGGCGGTGGCTTCAATGCGCCGGACTTTGGCGCACCGACCAACCTGGCCCTGGGCCTGTTCGTGGTGCTGACGATTATCCTGCTCAACCGCTCGAACACACCCTGGGTACGCCTGAGTGCGATCATCATCGGCCTGCTGTTGGGCAGCCTCGCCGCCTGGTTCAGCGGCAAACTGGTGCCCCAGCCCTTGCCCGACCTGCCCTTGATCAGCCTGCCGACGCCGTTCCATTTTGGCTTCAACTTCGACTGGAGCGCTTTCCTGCCGGTAGCGCTGATTTATCTGATCAGCAGCATCGAAACCGTGGGCGACCTCACCGCCAACTGCATGATCGCCCGCCAGCCCATCAACGGCCCTTCTTATATAAGCCGGCTCAAGGGCGGCGTGCTCGGGGATGGCGTCAGTTGCATGATCGCCGCCACCTTCAGTGCCTTCCCCAACACCACCTTTGCCCAGAACAACGGCGTGATCCAGTTGACCGGCGTCGCCAGCCGCCATGTGGGCCTGTACATCGGCGTGGTGCTGTTTTGCCTCGGGTTGTTTCCACTGCTTGGCGCGGTATTGCAGCAGATCCCCAAGCCAGTGCTTGGCGGCGCGACCCTGGTGATGTTCGGCAGTGTCGCCGCCGCCGGCGTGCGCATCCTGGCGCAGGCCCCGCTGGACCGACGCAGCATGCTGATCATCGCCACCTCGTTTGGGGTCGGCCTGGGCATCGCCGCGCAACCGAACCTGTTGCACCTGATGCCAACCCTGGTGCAAAACCTGTTCGATTCGGCTATCACCAGCGGAGGCCTGACGGCGATTGTGTTGTGCCTGATCCTGCCGGAATCCAAGGCAGTAACGCCTGCCGCAAATCCAGCCCTGGAAAGCGACACGCTGGAACCGCTTTGACGCTTTTATCGTATCGGGACTTGTCTGGGGCTTGAGGGTGGGTTATCTGTGCAGCAATCGCATTCATCGATCTGCACGGAAACCTCCATGAGCCTCGAAGTTCCTGCCCACAACAGCCACGCTGGAAAACCCGCCAGCCGCATTCGACAAAAGAACGAACAAGCGATCATCCAGGCCGCTGAAGACGAATTCGCCCGGCATGGCTACAAAGGCACCAGCATGAACACCATCGCCGCGAGCGCCGGGCTGCCGAAGGCCAACCTGCATTATTACTTCACCAATAAGCTGGGGCTGTATATCGCGGTACTGAGCAATATCCTCGAACTGTGGGACAGCACCTTCAACACCCTGACCGCCGAGGATGATCCCGCCGAGGCACTGACCCGCTATATCCGCACCAAGATGGAATACTCGCGACGCCAGCCGCAGGCCTCGCGGATCTTTGCCATGGAGATCATCAGCGGCGGCGAATGCCTTAGCGAATATTTCAGCCAGGACTACCGCACCTGGTTCAGCGGCCGGGCCGCGGTATTCCAGGCCTGGATCGATAGCGGCAAGATGGACCCCGTCGATCCGGTACACTTGATCTTCCTGCTGTGGGGCAGCACCCAGCATTACGCTGACTTTGCCACCCAGATCTGCCGCGTGACCGGTCGCACCAAGCTGACCAAACAGGACATGGAAGACGCCGGCAACAACCTTATCCACATTATTCTCAAAGGCTGTGGCATCAAGCCGGCCCTCTGAACGAAGCGACCCGATGCCTTTCACCCTTACGGGCTTTTGCGAATTTCGCGAAGAAATCCGCAAAAGCCGCTTCATCACCTACGCCGCGCCGATTACCAGCCCGCAAGACGCCCAGGGGTTTATCGAGCAGCACAGCGACCTCAACGCCACGCACAACTGCTGGGCCTGGAAACTCGGCGGGCAATACCGCAGCAACGACGACGGCGAACCCGGTGGCACGGCCGGGCGGCCGATCCTGGCCGCCATCGAGGCCCAGGGGTTTGACCAGGTCGTGGTGCTGGTGGTCCGCTGGTATGGCGGTATCCAACTGGGCACCGGTGGCCTGGCCCGGGCGTATGGCGGTGGCGCGAATAAATGCCTGCAAAATGCCGAGCGGGTCGAACTGATCAGCCGTGTGCCCTTGAGCTGCGCCTGTGGCTTCGCCGAGCTGCCCCTGGTCAAGCTGCGTGTCGCCGAACTGGGCGGCCTGGTGCTGGAAGAAACCTTCACCGCCAATGGCGTGGAGTTGCAACTGGCACTCGGCGAGGCCCATATCGACACCCTGCAAACGCAGTTGGCCGACCTGAGCCGCGGACGAATCCTGCTACAACGCTGAACCTGATAAGGTTGTTCACTGAACCTCGACGCCAAAGGAAGCCCTTATGTCTACGCCAAAAACCGCATTGATCATCGGCGCCTCACGCGGGCTGGGCCTTGGTCTGGTCAAGCAGTTGCTGGCTGACGGCTGGCAAGTCACCGCCACCGTGCGCAACCCGCAAAAAGCCGACGCCCTCCAAGCCCTGGGCCCGGTCCAGATCGAGCAACTGGATATGGACGACCAACAGGCCGTCATCGCCTTGAACCAGCGCCTGAAAACCCAGACCTTCGACCTGCTGTTCGTCAACGCCGGCGTCAAGGGCCCAGCCAACCAGGCCCCGGGCCATGCCACCCTGGCCGAAGTCGGCCAGCTGTTTTTCACCAATGCCGTAGCGCCGATCAACCTGGCCCAGCGCTTTGCCCCGCAGATCCGCCAGGGCAGTGGCGTGCTGGCGTTCATGAGCTCGGTGCTGGGCAGCGTGACCATGCCCGATGCGCCAGAACTTGCGCTGTACAAGGCCAGCAAGGCCGCGCTGAACTCCATGACCAACAGCTTCGTGACGCAACTGGGCGAGCAGAAACTGACGGTGTTGTCGCTGCATCCGGGCTGGGTCAAGACCGATATGGGCGGCGAAGGGGCCGACCTGGATGTGGAGACCAGCGTGCGCGGCCTGATCGCGCAAGTGAACGCCTACACCGGCAAGGGCGGCCATCACTTCGTCAACTACAAGGGCCAGACCATTCCCTGGTAAGCCGGTGGCAGATAAGCGGTGGATAGACCCCACCGCCCACTCCACGTAGACTTCCCTCCTCGCCCTTACCGGCGACCCTGGATCAGCAGACAGGGCAACACTGAGCTGGCAAACCTGAACCCATCATTCAGAGGAGCCGGCCAATGCCTGCGACCCGTATCTGGTTAAAAAACCCTCTCGCGATTTTCACCGCCAATGCCCTCGATGCCCGTGGCGGCCTGGTGCTGCAAGACGGCTTGATCGTCGAAGTACTCGCCCTCGGCCAGCAACCGAGCATCGCCTGCGAACAAACCTTCGACGCCCGCGAGCACGTGGTGCTTCCCGGCCTGATCAACACCCACCATCACTTCTACCAAACCCTGACCCGCGCCTGGGCGCCGGTGGTCAACCAGCCGTTGTTCCCCTGGCTGAAAACCCTGTACCCGGTGTGGGCGCGCCTGACCCCGGAAAAACTCGCCCTGGCCAGCAAAGTCGCGCTTGCCGAGCTGCTGCTCTCGGGCTGCACCACCGCAGCCGATCACCACTACCTGTTTCCCGATGGCCTGGAACAGGCGATCGACGTGCAAGTCGACAGCGTGCGCGAGCTGGGCATGCGCGCCATGCTCACCCGCGGTTCGATGAGCCTGGGCGAAGCCGACGGCGGCCTGCCACCGCAACAAACGGTGCAGCAGGGCGAAGTGATCCTTGAAGACAGCCAGCGCCTGATCAAGCGCTACCACGAGCGCGGCGACGGCGCGCAAATCCAGATTGCCCTGGCGCCCTGCTCGCCGTTTTCGGTCACCCCCCAAATCATGAGCGCCAGCGCCGAACTGGCCAACCAGCTCGACGTGCGCCTGCACACCCACCTGGCCGAAACCCTCGATGAAGAAGACTTCTGCCTGCAACGCTTCGGCCTGCGTACCGTGGACTACCTCGACAGCGTCGGCTGGCTCGGCCCCCGCACCTGGCTGGCCCACGGCATCCACTTCAACCCCGATGAGATCGCCCGTCTGGGCGCGGCCGGCACCGGTATCTGCCATTGCCCAAGCTCCAACATGCGCCTGGCCTCCGGCATCTGCCCGACCCTCGACCTGATCGCCGCCGGCGCGCCGATTGGCCTGGGCGTGGACGGTTCGGCCTCCAACGATGCCTCCAATATGATCCTGGAAGCCCGCCAGGCCCTGTACATCCAGCGCCTGCGCTACGGGGCGGAAAAAATCACCCCTGAAGGCGTGCTGGGCTGGGCGACCAAAGGCTCTGCGCAACTGCTCGGCCGTAGCGACATCGGCGAGTTGGCCGTGGGTAAACAAGCTGACCTGGCGTTGTTCAAGCTCGATGAGCTGCGCTTCTCCGGCAGCCACGATCCGATTTCGGCGCTGCTGTTGTGCGGCGCCGACCGCGCGGATCGGGTGATGGTCGGCGGCAAGTGGCGGGTGATCGACGGGCAAATCGAGGGCATGGACCTCAAGGGCCTGATCGCCGACCACAGCCAGGCGGCGCGGCAGTTGATCGCCGGCTAGCTACACGCCCAACAGCGACAGCATGATAAAGGTCGCAAACAGCACAAAATGGGTCATCCCTTCGATGGCGTTGGTTTCGCCATCGTTGAGGTTGATCGCGCTGACAATCAGCGTGATAAACACCATCACCGTTTGTACCGGGGTCATCGCCATCTGAAACGGCTGGCCGGTGTACAGCGCCATGGCTTCCATCACCGGCACCGTCAGGATCACCGTCGACAACGAAGCCCCCAGCGCGATGTTGACCACCGACTGCATACGGTTGGCCAGCGCCGCGCGCAAGGCGGTCAGAATCTCGGGGGCGGCGGAAATCGCCGCCACCAGGATCGCCGTAATCACCGGCGGCGCGCCCGTGCCTTCCAGGCCCAGGTCCAGGGTCTTGGACATCACTTCGGCCAATGCGCCAATCACCACCACGCCAAATACCAGGGTGACGATGGAGAATGTCAGGCTGACCGGCGAAGCTTGTTCGGCCGGCAACGGCTTGCGGCGTTTTTCCGGGTAGCTGTAGCTGAAAAAGTAACTGTGTGGCCCCACCTGCATGCGCAGGAACAAGGCATACAACACCACCATCGCGCCGATGGTGAAGGCCGAGTAGATTTTCCAGTCGGCCTCGGGGATAAATTCCGGCACCACCATGGACACGCCCATGGCGGTGAGGATCATCACGCTGTAGGTCCGCGCCGAATCATCATTGTAGGACTGTTCCCCATGCTTGATCCCGCCCATCAGCGCGGCCAGGCCGAGGATGCCGTTGATATCCAGCATCACCGCCGAGTAGATCGTGTCACGCACCAGGGTCGGCGAGGCCTCGTTGCTCATCATGATCGCCAGGATCACCACTTCCACCAACACCGCCGCCAGGGTCAGGATCATGGTGCCGTAGGGGTCGCCGACCTTTTCGGCGAGCAGTTCGGCGTGGTGGGCCACGCGCATCGACGCCATGACGATAAAGCCGATCAGCACCAGGCCACCGATAAGTGCCGTGGCCTGCCCACTGTGTAGCAGCCAGTGCTCCAGCGGGTAGGCGGCGATGGCTGCGATCAGTGCCAGCCACAGGAAGGTTTCTTGCTTGAGGGATGTGAGCATTGCAGGCCTTTCGAGCGGCGAAGCCATCATGGATGGTGGACAGACTGCGGCATCTTGCTAACGTTTCGTTACATCTTAGTTTATTCACCCAATGCCGCAGGCACGAACAATGCTTTCCGCTCGGTCAGGTTTTACCGATTATTTGCGCCCTGGCCTGTAGAATGCCGTCATTGCACCTGATGAGAACACACCCATGTACGACTGGCTCAATGCCCTGCCCAAGGCCGAACTGCACCTGCACCTGGAGGGTTCGCTGGAGCCCGAGCTGCTGTTCGCCCTGGCCGAACGCAACAAAATCGCGCTGCCGTGGAACGACGTCGAAACCCTGCGCAAGGCCTACGCCTTCAATAACCTGCAGGAGTTTCTCGACCTCTACTACAAGGGCGCCGATGTACTGCGCACGTCCCAGGATTTCTACGACCTGACCTGGGCCTACCTGCTGCGTTGCCAGGCGCAGAACGTGATCCATACCGAACCCTTCTTCGACCCGCAGACCCACACCGACCGTGGTATCCCGTTTGAAGTGGTGCTCAATGGCATCGCCAGCGCACTCAAAGATGGCGAGCAGCAGCTGGGTATCACCAGCGGCCTGATCCTCAGCTTCCTACGCCACCTGAGCGAAGAAGAAGCCGAAAAAACCCTCGACCAGGCGCTACCGTTCCGTGATGCGTTTGTCGCCGTGGGCCTGGACAGCTCGGAAATGGGCCACCCACCGAGCAAGTTCCAGCGCGTATTCGATCGCGCCCGTGGCGAAGGTTTCCTGACCGTCGCCCATGCCGGCGAAGAAGGCCCACCCGAATACATCTGGGAGGCCCTCGACCTGCTGAAGATCCAGCGCATCGACCATGGCGTGCGCGCCATCGAAGACGAGCGCCTGATGCAGCGGATCATCGACGAGCAGATCCCCCTGACCGTGTGCCCGCTGTCCAATACCAAGCTGTGCGTCTTCGATGACATGGCCCAGCACAATATCCTCGACATGCTTGAGCGTGGGGTGAAGGTCACGGTGAACTCGGATGACCCGGCGTATTTCGGTGGTTATGTCACCGAGAACTTCCACGCGCTGCACACCGCCCTGGGCATGACCCAGGACCAGGCCCGCCGCCTGGCGCAAAACAGCCTGGATGCACGCCTGGTCAAGCCCTGACCATCCCTGTAGGAGCCGGCAAGCCGGCTCCTACACAGCCGCCATCCGGGCAATTTCCAGGCGCCCGGCCTCGGTGACCTGCAGTGCGCTCGATTCGCTGATCGGTTTCAACCAGCGCGATTGCATGAACAACTGCAACAATCCCGCCCCCAACGCCCCCCCCAGGTGCGGCTGCTGCTCGCTCCAGTCAAAACAATCGCAAGCCATCGTCGAGTAACTCTGGTGGGCCAGGGCCTGGGTAAAAATGCCATGCCCGGCCAAATGGCGTGCGCCCAGGGGCGTCACATAGACCCGCTGTTCGTAGTGATCGATCCACTTCGCCAGCACCATGCGTTGATAGAGGGCCGCCGCCATTTCCCCACCCAGATGGTCATGGCAGAGTCGCGCCTGACGCAACGTCGCCGGCGCCAGCAACGCCGCTACCGGGCGGCAGGGTGCACTGCGCGCCACACTGGCCATTGTGGTACTGGCCAATGCATCGACTGCCGCGCCCACATCGGCCGCTGCCATGCGAAAGAAGCGTTTGCGCCCGCGGGCCTCAATGCGCAGTAATCCACCCGCTGCCAACCGCGCCAAATGCGCATTGGCCGATGGCGCTGACAACCCAGCCAGCATGGCCAGTTCCTCGGACGGTTTGGCCGAGCCGTCCATCAACGCCCAGATCATCGCGGTGCGCTTAGGGTCGGCCAGCAAGGTGGCGATCTGGCTGATGCAAGGTGCCTGTTCCATGTACTCACTCCCTGTTAAATCGTTGATCTGCTCCATTGCGCGCAAAAGTATAAGTGTGTAAGCAGCAGATTCCGTGGCGTCTTACAGCCAAATCAGCGACAGCACTTGCCTGAAATTTCCTGAATTCCCTGAGGTTATTGCGTAGTCCCCCGCCGTTCAGGCAACTGCGCGCCCAACTTCCCACAACGTGCCACGAGCATTTCGCGCAGGAGGTTGATCGGCTTACTCAATTGCGCGCGATGGGCGCACAGCAGATTGAGCGGTGTGCGCTCGCCACGCAGCTCCGGCAAGAGCAACTGCAGGCGGCCGGCCAGTACTTCGGCGCTGACATCCAGCCAGGACTTATAGGCAATGCCCACCCCGGCCACGGCCCAGCGCCGCACCACATCGGCATCGTCACTGAAACGGTCGCCGCTGACCGTCAGGCTGATTTCCCGTTTGCCATCCTCAAAGGTCCAGTGATCGTGCACCCGGCTGCCAAGCATATACAGCAGGCAGTTGTGCTGGGCCAGTTCCTCCAGATGGCGCGGCTCGCCATGCCGGGCCAGGTAGCTGGGCGCCGCGCACAGCACCCGGCGATTGTCCGGCGCAACCGGCAAGGCCACCAGGCTCGAATCTTCGGGTTCGCCGTAGCGCAAGGCGATATCCACCGGCTGGCGGAACAGATCGGCGATCCGGTCGCCCAACAGCAGGCGCACGCTCAATTGCGGGTGCTCGCGCTGAAACTCGTCCAGCCACGGCAACAACAGGTTGCGTCCGAAGTCCGAAGGCGCCGACAGCTGCAAGACACCGCTGACATGGTCCTGCCCACTGGCCAGCAGGCGCCGGCCTTCATCCAGTTGGCTCAAGGCGCCACGGGCGTATTGCAAGAAACCTTCGCCCTCGGCGGTCAGGCGCAGGCTACGGGTGGAACGCGCCAGCAACCGCGCGCCCAGTTGTTTTTCGATGCGTTTCAACGCCGCACTGGCCACCGCCGCCGACATATCCATGCCCCGTGCCGCGGCCGACAAACTCCCCAAGTCCGCCGCACGCACGAACAACTGCAAATCATCAAAACGCAGCATGACCACCGTCCCGGCTCATTATCAAAAATATATTGAAAGAGACTGCTCTTTTAGCGGCTTTTATCTGCAAGAGAAATAGCCAATGATCGGCTCATCCCATTCCGCACTGCCTGGAACCTGCCATGAAAGCCATCGCCTACTACGCCGCCTTGCCGATCAACGACCCCAAGTCCCTGCAAGATATCCAATTGCCCGAGCCGATCGCCGGCCCGCGCGACCTGCTGGTGGAAGTCAAAGCCATCTCGGTCAACCCGGTGGACACCAAGATCCGCCAGAACGTCACCCCGGAAAACGGCGCGGCCAAGGTACTGGGCTGGGATGTGGCCGGGGTGGTCAAGGCTGTCGGCAGCGACGTCACACTGTTCAAGGCCGGCGACAAAGTGTTCTACGCCGGCTCCCTGGTACGCCCGGGCGGCAACAGCGAACTGCATACGGTAGATGAGCGCATCGTCGGCCATATGCCCAAGAGCCTGGGCTTTGCCGAAGCCGCCGCCCTGCCGCTGACCGCCATCACCGCCTGGGAACTGCTGTTCGAGCGCCTGCAAGTGCCGCAAGGCAAGACCGATCAAGGGCAAAGCCTGCTGATTGTCGGCGCGGCCGGTGGCGTAGGCTCGATCCTCACCCAACTGGCGGCGCAACTCACCGCGCTCAAGGTGATTGGCAGCGCCTCGCGCCCGCAAACCCAGGCCTGGGCCAAGGACCTGGGGGCCGACCTGGTGGTCGACCACCGCCAGCCCCTGAGCGAAGAACTCAAGCGCGTAGGCCACCCACAGGTGACCCACGTCGCCAGCCTGACCCAGACCGACCAGCACCTGGACCAGTTGGTCGAAGCCCTCGCGCCCCAGGGCAAACTGGCCTTGATCGATGACCCCAAGTCGCTGGACGTGCTCAAACTCAAGCGCAAGAGCCTGTCGCTGCACTGGGAATTTATGTACACCCGCTCGATGTTCGAGACAGCCGACATGATCGAGCAGCACAACCTGCTCAATCGGGTGGCCGAGCTGATCGACGCCGGCACCCTGAAAACCACGGTGGGCGAACACTTCGGCGTGATCAATGCGGCGAACCTGCGCCGGGCCCATGCCTTGCTGGAAAGCGGCACGGCCAAGGGCAAGATTGTGCTGGAAGGCTTCTAAGAGGCGGGCTCTGTCAGTGTCGTCCGCTATTGCTGTAGGTAACGGACGGCACCGCTAGTCAGACACTTGATCCTTGTCATATTTGTAAGCGTATTCGGGTTTATATTGGCCGCCTTTGCCACGCAATCTTTTACGTGAGGAAGTCAGCAATGAAGATCCTGATAAAAGCGTTAGCAAAATCCAAAGGCACCCAATGGCAGGTCCGCCTGGACCAGGACGCCATTACCTTCCGCAGTGAAGCCGAGGCCCGGGCCTTTGCCGACACCCTGCAAAACCGCATCCAGGCACCCCATCGCTTTCCCCAAGGCCAGCAGCGCGCTACTGGCTGAAAACGCCGTCAGACCTGCGCTTGCAAGGCTCGCTGGCGTTGCAGGCGCTGGGTCAACATCGCCACGGCGACCGCCAACACCCCGCACACGCTGATGACGATCGCCATCGGCATGGCCGTGCCGTCATGCAGCACGCCGACCAACGATGCCGCCCCCGCCGCCACGCTGAACTGGATACACCCCAGCAACGCCGAAGCGCTGCCGGCTCGCGCACCCTGCCCATTCATGGCACAGGCCGAGGTATTGGGCATGATGCAGCCCAGGCTGGCCATACAGATAAACAGCGGCACCAGCAGCGGCCACAAGGCTTCGGTCTGCAAGATACTGACCGCCAGCAACGTCAGCGCCGCCGCGAGGTAGACCCACACCGCACGGGTCAGCAGAAACGCCGGGCCGCGCTTGGACAGCAGCCGCGCATTGAGCTGGGCCACCAGGATAAAACCTGCGGCATTGGTGCCGAACAGCCAGCCATAATGCTCGGCCGGCACGCCGTAGAGCTTGATAAACACGAAAGGTGAACCGGCAATGTAGGCAAACATCCCGCCAATGGCGACGCCACCGGTCACGGCATACCCCAGGTACACCCGGTCGGCCAGCAGGCGCCCGTACTGGCGCAACGCCCCAGACAATGGCTGGCGCGGCTGATGGGCCGGGAGACTCTCCGGCAAGCCGACCGCCACAGCCACACCGGCGCCGACGCTGAATACCGTCAGCGCAAGGAAAATCGACTGCCAGCCCCACAGGCTGACCATCACCCCACCCAGCAGCGGCGCCAGGATCGGCGCCAGCCCGACCACCAGCATCAGTTGCGAAAAGACCTTGGCCGAGCCCACCGCGTCGCACTTGTCGCTGACCACGGCCCGGGAAATCACCATGCCCGCACACCCGCCCAGGGCCTGGACGAAGCGCGCACCGATCAGCCACTCCAGGGACGGCGCATAGGCGCAGGCCAGGGAGGCGACGGTGAACAAGGTGACACCGCTCAACAGCGGGATGCGCCGACCAAAACGATCCGCCAACGGCCCATAGATCAATTGGCCGATCGCCAGGCCCGAGAAATACACCGCCAGGGTCAACTGGATATGTTTTTCGTCGGTCCCGAACGCCACGGCCATGGCCGGGAAGCCCGGTAGGTAAAAGTCGATGGCCAGCGGCGCAAATGCGCTCAAGGCCCCCAGAATAAGGATTATGCGAAGGTTCATCAGGCATCCGGAAGAGTCGGCAGCCCGACAGTCTAGCCGCGCTTGGATGCCTTGAACATTACGTTAGCTCGCTACCTATTAAATAATCAGGCGAGCTTGGCGCTGTAGCCTTCTTCGCTGATCAGGCCGATCACTTCTTCCGGCGACAAACGACTTTCCACGCCCACTTCCTTGGCGCCCAGGTTCACATTGACACTGGCGGCCGGGTCCTTGCTTTGTACCGCCTGGGTTACGGCCCGAACGCAATGGCCGCAGGTCATTCCTTCAACGCTGAATATTTGCATGACATGACTCCTTGAATGAGGTTGCCCCCAGTTTCTTCCTTGACACGATGGCAAGGTCAAGGATTGAAAACAACGGCCGGGCTGGTATTCCAGGGCAGCGTCGGCCAAGCTGCAAGCATCCACGATTCGAAACCGGAGAATTCATCATGCGCTGGTCGTTTTTTGGCCTTGTCAGCCTGTTGAGCCTGTTCGCCGCCGTCCCCCAGGCCAGTGCGGCCGAGGACTATGCGGTGCTGATCATTTCCAGGGAGCGCCTGGAAGTCCCCACCAACTGCGAGATTGGCCTGTACGTCAATGACCACCTGGCCGGGCGGCTGTTCCAGGAACAGGCCACCTCGTTCAACTTCCCCGAAGGCCGGGTCTCGCTGCGCCTCAAACTGCTGCCGGGCCAGGCTCCTGGCTGCCTGCCGGGCCTGTTGGCGCCCAAGGCCCAAGACATCCAGTTGAACGCCGGCGACGTGCGCAAGTTCCGCATTGCCCAAGGCGCCGACGGCATGTACCTCAAGGCCGCGAAGCTGGGTTATTGACCCGCCACCCGGGCTCATCACAGGAAGATGTAAAGGTGCTTGACCTTCCCCCAGGGTCAAGGTTGATCCTACAGGTAAGTTCACCCTGGAAGACTGCCCCATGAATGGATTCAACCTCTTTGAGCGCGGCGATCCGCGCCGGGGCCCCGCCGCCCTGCCCCGCGTGGGCGTGGCCGGCCCTGCACAGCTATTGAAAACCTGGAAACCCAAGGATCTGGAGGAGCACCGCCCATGAACATCGGCCAGGCAGCCCGGCAAAGCGGCTTGAGCGCCAAAATGATTCGCTACTACGAATCCATCAACCTGCTCAAGCCGGCCCATCGCAGCGACAGCGGCTATCGCCTGTATGGCGCCGACGACCTGCATACCCTGGGGTTTATCAAGCGCTCGCGGGACCTGGGGTTTTCCCTGGAGGAAGTCGGCAAGCTACTGGAGTTGTGGCAGGACCGGCAACGGGCCAGTGCCGACGTCAAGGCATTGGCTCGCCAGCATATCGAGGAGTTGAACCACAAGATCCGCGAGCTGGGGCAGTTGCGCGATACCTTGCAGGACCTGGTGGAGCACTGCCAGGGCGATCACCGGCCCGATTGTCCGATTCTCAAGGAGTTGGCGTCGGGCAGTTGCTGCCACTGACTGCATACAAAACCCAATGTGGGAGCTGGGCTTGTATAGGAACTGGGTTTGTGTAGGAGCTGGCTTATGTGGGAGCTGGCTTGCCTGCGATGCAGGCACCTCGGTATATCAGTTGCACCGAGGTGATGCTATCGCGGGCAAGCCCGGCTCCCACACAAGCCCAGCTCCTACACAAGCCAGCTCCCACATGTTTAGATCTCCATGAATCTGGAGATCACTGCATCCAGGGCGGCGGCGGTTCTTCTGCCGGTTTACCCGGTGGCGCATCATCCGCCGCACGGATCGCCTGGCGCCGCTCTTCGTCAAGCCGCGCCGCTTCGATCTCACGCATCACGCCGCCCACGTCCGCCAATTCTTCCGGCTCGTCGAACTCGCCAGTCAATACGCTGGCCGGGTGCAAGGTGCCGGCTTCGTACAGCGCCCACATTTCCTTGGCGTACTTGGTGGCCTTCAATTCCGGGGCAAAGCGCCCGAAATACGAAGCCATGTTGCCCACGTCCCGCTCCAGCATGGTGAATGCGTGGTTGTTACCCGCCGCGTCCACCGCCTGAGGCAGGTCGATGATCACGGGGCCCGTCGGCGTCAACAGCACGTTGAACTCCGACAGGTCACCGTGCACCAGGCCGGTACACAGCATCAGCACGATCTGCGAGATCAGGAAAGCGTGATACTCCCGGGCCTGATCCGGTTCCAGGACCACGTCGTTCAGGCGTGGCGCCGCGTCACCGTATTCATCGGCCACCAGTTCCATCAGCAACACGCCTTCAAGGAAGTCGTAGGGCTGGGGCACGCGCACACCGGCACCGGCCAGGCGAAACAGGGCCGCCACTTCGGCGTTCTGCCACGCGTCCTCGGTTTCTTTCTTGCCGAACTTGGAGCCCTTGGCCATGGCCCGGGCCTGCCGGCTGTTGCGGACCTTGCGGCCTTCCTGGTATTCGGCCGCCTGACGAAAACTTCGTTTATTCGCCTCCTTGTAGACCTTGGCGCAACGTAACTCGTTGCCGCAGCGCACCACATAAACAGCTGCTTCTTTACCACTCATGAGTGGGCGCAGCACTTCGTCGACCAGACCGTCCTCGATCAGGGGTTCAATGCGTTTAGGAGTCTTCATCAGCTTTTATTGTGGGTCCTTTATTACCAAACACGCGTATGGCACTCGTTATACGGCAATCCTCGCACAGCGGGGAGAGGGTAACGAGCTTTGATCTGCTAAAGAATGCATCCAATATGCCAGATTAATCCGACAACGCCGTCATTGTTGAAGGCGTTCGGATGATAGCCGAGATCAGCGCTCAATGATTGCCGTCACGCCCTGCCCGCCCGCGGCGCAGATCGAGATCAGCCCGCGGCCCTTGCCCGCCGCGTCCAGCAGCTTGGCCAGGTTGGCGACGATACGCCCGCCCGTGGCGGCAAACGGATGCCCGGCGGCCAGGGAACTGCCCTTGACGTTCAGGCGGCTGCGGTCGATGGCGCCCAACGGCGCGTCCAGGCCCAGGCGGGTCTTGCAGTAATCGGCGTCTTCCCAGGCCTTGAGCGTGCACAACACCTGGGCGGCGAAGGCTTCGTGGATTTCGTAGTAGTCGAAATCCTGCAAGGTCAGGCCATTTCTCGCCAACAGGCGTGGCACGGCATACACCGGCGCCATCAACAGCCCCTCGGCGCCATTGACGGAATCCACCGCCGCCGCTTCGCCATCGCGCAGGTAGGCGAGGATCGGCAGGCCACGTTCCTTGGCCCAGGCTTCGCTGCCCAACAGCACCAGGGACGCGCCATCGGTCAGTGGCGTGGAGTTGCCGGCGGTCAGGGTGCCCTTTGCGCTACGTTCAAACGCCGGTTTGAGGCTGGCGAGTTTCTCCAGGGTCAGGTCCGGGCGCAGGTTGTTGTCACGGGTCAGGCCCAGGAACGGCGTGAGCAAATCGTTATGCCAGCCTTCAGCGTAGGACGCGGCCATTTTCTGGTGGCTTTCCAGGGCCAGTTGGTCCTGCTCGGCGCGGGGGATCTGCCAGGTCTGCGCCATCAGCTCGCAATGCTCGCCCATGGACAGGCCAGTGCGTGGCTCGCCATTGCGCGGCAGCTCCGGCTTCAGGTGTTGCGGACGAAGTTGTAACAGGACTTTTAATTTATCCGCCATGGATTGGCTGCGATTGGCTTGCAGCAGGATCTTGCGCAACCCCTCATTGACGCCGATGGGCGCATCGGAGGTGGTGTCGACGCCGCCGGCAATCCCGCATTCGATTTGCCCCAGGGCAATCTTGTTGGCCACCAGCAGCGCCGCTTCCAGGCCGGTGCCACAGGCTTGTTGAATGTCATAGGCCGGGGTTTGTGGCGACAGGCGCGAGCCCAGCACGCATTCACGGGTCAGGTTGAAATCCCGCGAGTGCTTGAGCACCGCGCCGGCGGCCACTTCGCCCAGGCGCAGGCCGTGCAGGTTGTAGCGCTCGATCAGGCCTTCCAGGGCTGCGGTCAGCATGGCCTGGTTACTCGCGGTGGCGTAGGGGCCATTGGAACGGGCGAAGGGGATACGATTACCGCCAATGATCGCGACACGGCGCAACTGAGTCATGGAAAGCTCCCGGTTAGGTGGTAGGTGCAATCCTGAGCCTAGACTAGGAACGACTGTCACCTATTGATGGTCCACCCTTTGAACCCCAGCAGCCGGAGAGCGTTCCATGTCTGACCGTTATATCGACTTCGCCAACTCAAGCCTCGGCCACCGCCTGGTCTCGGCCATTGGCCTGCCGTCCCCGGTACGCCTGGAGCGCTGGCAAGCCGGACGCCTGCGCCCGGTGGACGGCGCCCTGCTGTTGGGCGGCGGCCCGCTTGCGGCCCAGGTACAGGGGTTTGCCCATAAACTCACCGAGGCCATCTACAGCTACGGCCCCGAACCGCTGCCGGCCACGCCGTGGATTCCCGGGCATGGCCCCAAGCTCAAGGCGGTGCTGTTCGATGCCAGCCACTTGCAGCACACCGACCAACTCAAGCAACTGCGCGAATTCTTCCAGCCGCTGCTGAAAAATCTCGATCACAGCGCGCACCTGGTGATTCTCGGCCGCGCCCCGGAAAGCCTCGGCGAACCGTTTGCCGCCAGTGCCCAGCGGGCCCTCGAAGGCTTCAGCCGCTCCCTGGCCAAGGAGCTGCGCAACGGCGGCACCTTGCAGTTGCTGTATGTCGCAGAGGGCGCCGAGGAG
This sequence comes from Pseudomonas sp. GW821-FHT01D09, assembly GCF_059422465.1. NCBI lineage: Bacteria > Pseudomonadati > Pseudomonadota > Gammaproteobacteria > Pseudomonadales > Pseudomonadaceae > Pseudomonas > Pseudomonas sp. GW821-FHT01D09. The sequence goes on along the minus strand of NZ_JBWKWY010000045.1, from coordinate 14,259 downwards.
CAGCTGGAAGGTGCGCTGCGGTTTTTCCTCTCACCCAAAAGCGCCTATATCTCTGGCCAGGTGCTGCGCCTGAGCGCCTGCCCGACCCAGGTGCATGACTGGACGCGCCCGCTGGCCGGGCTCAAGGCTCTGGTGACCGGAGCCGCCCGTGGCATCGGCGCCTCGATTGCCGAAACCCTGGCCCGCGACGGTGCCGAGATTGTGTTGCTGGATGTGCCGCAAGCCAAGGCCGACCTCGACGCCCTCGCCGCACGCCTGGGCGGGCGTGGGATTGCCCTGGATATCTGCGCCGATGACGCCGCCACGCAACTGATCGAGCAATTGCCGGACGGCATCGACATCGTGGTGCACAACGCCGGTATCACCCGCGACAAGACCCTGGCCAATATGACCCCGGAATACTGGGACGCCGTCTTGGCGGTCAACCTCAACGCCCCGCAAGTGTTGACCAAGGCCCTGCTCGACAGCGGCACCCTGCACGACAATGGCCGCGTGGTAGTACTCGCGTCCATCAGCGGCATCGCCGGCAATCGCGGGCAAACCAACTACGCCGCGAGCAAGGCCGGGCTGATCGGTCTGGCCCAGGCCTGGGCACCGCTGCTGGCGCCACGGGGGATCAGCATCAACGCGGTGGCGCCGGGGTTTATCGAGACCCAGATGACGGCGCATATCCCCTTCGCCCTGCGTGAAGCCGGGCGACGCATGAGCTCGTTGGGCCAGGGTGGCTTGCCGCAGGATGTTGCCGAAGCGGTGGCCTGGCTGGGCCAGCCGGGGTCGGGCGCGGTCAGTGGCCAGGCGCTGCGGGTATGCGGGCAAAGCCTGCTGGGAGCGTAACCATGCTGTGGCACACCTTACCCGGCAGCCCGGCGCTGCCACCGCTGTACTGGCGCGCCGCGCTCAAGCGCAAGATCACCGGCACCACGTTGCCCGACTCTGGGCTGCACTGCCGGGTGCAGGTCAATCCCGAGGCGGTGGCGGCCTACCGCAAGGTCTGCGGGTTTGCCCAGAGCCCGGTGCTGCCGGCGACTTATCCGCACATCCTGGCGTTCGGCCTGCAGTTGCAGTTGCTGACCGCGCGAGAATTCCCCTTCCCGCTGCTGGGGCTGGTGCATTTAAGCAACCGTATCCGCGTGTTTCGCCCTATGGGCGGGGTCAGTGATGTGCGGGTCAGTGTGCAGTCGCGCAACCTGCAAGCCCATGCCAAGGGCGCGACCTTTGACCTGATCACCACCGTCGAGGATTCCCTGGGTTTGCTATGGGAGGGCGAAAGCCAAATGCTTTGTCGCGGGGTGAAACTCGAAGGCCTGGCGCCAGAATCCCTGCCCACGCCCAATAGGGTCAGCGAGCTGAGCCGCTGGCAGGCACCGTCCGATATCGGCCGGCGCTACGCTCGGGTATCCGGCGACTACAACCCGATCCACTTGAGCGCCCTCACCGCCAAGCTGTTCGGTTTTCCCCAGGCGATCGCCCATGGGCTGTGGAACAAGGCACGCACCGTGGCAGCCCTGGATGAACATCTGCCGGCGGCGAATATCGAGATCTACGTTGAGTTCAAGAAACCTGTGCGCCTGCCTGGGGAGGTCATCTTGTTGACCAGTGCGCCCGGCTCCAGCGGCGAGTTGCAACTCAAGGGGCCTGGCGATATCGAACATATGCTCGGCAAGTGGCAACCCATTGCCTGAAACAGAGGCGACTCGCTGATTAATTGTATATATACACCCTAAGTTATAGCGGGCTCTTGATAGCCCGCCAATTTATTCAACTAGTTGATTTACATCACATCCCCACAAACAAAAAACCACTTTATATATCTTTGGTATTAATCACCAAGACGCATACCCACGCCAGTATATAAATCGTTAATACCAAGTTGAGCGTTGCGATAAAGAGTCCCGAAGACTGTTATAGCCACAACGGACGCATGTATTGCCTGCCGCAGAACAGACGAACGTGCGAAACCAACAAAGGCTGTACCAGGTGCTAAGGAACTCATCATGAAAACTCAAGTCGTGTTGTGGAAGGCAAGTACTGCAGTGGCCCTTATCCTGGCGATGAGCCTGGGAGGCTGCAGCAGTGGTGGTGGCGGTCATAAGAGCAGCGTTGCTTCCTCCTCCCCGGATGCCGGCGCCGGCACCGGTGGTGGTACTGGTGGTGGCGACGGTGGCGGAACCGGCGGTGGTACCGGTGGCGGCACGGGTGGCGGAACCGGCGGTGGTACCGGTGGCGGCACGGGCGGCGGAACCGGTGGTGGTACTGGCGGCGGCACGGGTGGCGGAACCGGTGGTGGTGATGGTGGTACTGGCTCGACCACCACCCCCTTGGTCACTGGCCAGATTGCCGCCAACCTGGGCGATACCCTCGGCAACGTAGGCACCGCCATTGGTGGTATCGGCACAACCGTTGGCGGCGTTCCAGTGGTCGGCGTCACCGCCGGCGGGCTGGTGACCAGCGTGGGCACCGCCGTTGGCAGCGTCAGTGATGGCCTGACCGATGGCCTCGGCTCCCTGGGCACCAACAGCAACTCCCTGGGCATTACCGTGGCCGGCGTGGGCAACGCGGTCGCCGATCTGGGCGCCGGTGTTTCGACCACGGGCCAATCCCTGTCCACCACCTTGGGTGGCATCCCGGTCGTCGGCGGGCTGGCCGGGGGTGTCGGCGGCACTGTCGGTGGCGTGGTCGACGGGGTGGGCCAAACCGTCACCATGCTCGGCGATACCTTGAGTACTGCCAGCACCACTGGCCCCCTGGGATCGGTCACCAGCACCCTGGGCGGCAACGTCCTGGTGCCGGTGGTCTCGCTGGTTGAGAACACCACAGGCAACCTCGGCAAAGCCACCGGCCTGGGCGCACCAGTCAATGGCCTGCTGGATCAAGTCGGTTCAACCGTCACCGGCCTCAGTGGTCAAGTGACAGGCGCCGGCGGTACTGGCAACCCTGTCACCGGCCTCGTGGGCAATGTGCTCGGCGGTGTCGGTGCGGTGGCGGGCACTTCCGGTGGCCTGGTTTCGCCCTCTGCCGGGACCGGCAGCGGCACCAGCCCAGCCTCTGGCCTGCCTGAGCTGGTGGGTGGCCTGGTGGCCAACGTCGGCAGCGGCCTGAATGCGGGCAACACCAACGGCACCGTCAGTGCGGGCGGTGTGGCAGGTGGTTCGCTGGGCAGTACCGTGGCCTCCCTCGGCACTGTCATCGGAGGCACAGGGGTCGCCAACACCACCGCCACTGCACCGGTTGCAGGCCTGGCCAGCAATGTGGGCGCCGCGCTGAATCCTGTAACGTCGGGTATCAGCAGCCTGACCCAGAACATCGGCACCACCACCGGCATCGGTACACCGGTCGACGGCCTGGTGAGTCAAGTAGGCGGGGCGGTCAGCAGCCTCGGCACCAGCCTCACCGCGACCAATACCAGCCCCATCACCAACACCCTGGGGCAAACCGTCAACACCGTGGGCGGGGTAGTCACCTCGCTGGGCGGCGCGGTCACCGGTGGCACCACCAGTTCCGGCGGCCTGCTCGGTGGCCTGAATATCGGCGCAACCGCCACAGGCACCACCACCGGCACCGTCGGCGTAGGCGGCCTGCTCAACGGCCTGACCGGCCAATAGAAGAATTACACCTGGCCCATTAGACGGCCTCCCCTACAGCGCCTACGCTTGGTTGAGACGAGAGATTCCAATGGGACTCTCGTCTTTTTTATGGGTGCTCCCCAACCGCGTCCAAGAACCCGGCGGGCCCCTGCGAAATGCCGCTGCAGTTTTGACCATGGAGTGTCCTATGCGCGTTTTGACGCCGTTGTTATTGCTCACCCTCAGCGCTTACGTCCAGGCCGAGACCCTACCCAGCTTCCTCAACAGCAACGACACCATCCGCAACCTCCCCGTCCCCAACCTGCCCGCCGACGCCTACCGCCCGGTGACGCCCCAGACCCAATTGCCGCAGCCCCCAGCCGCACAAGCGCAACCGTTGCTGATGGACACCAGGGTCACCATCGGCAAGCTGCAGATCGAAGGCGGCACGGTGTACCCGCTAAAGGACGTCGCCCAGGTGTTCGAGCCGTTGATTGGCCATGAAACCAACCTCGCCCAGCTGATCGAAGCCACCCGCAGCATCACCCGTCGCTATCAGCAGGATGGCTACCTGTTGTCCTACGCCTTCCTGCCCGACCAGCGCTTTGAACAGGGCCTGGTGCGCGTGGTCTTGGTGGAGGGGTATATCAAGGACTACCAGGTGCAGAGCGACATCGGTCCGGTCTCGGCCTACATCGACAAGCTGGCGCAAAAACTCCAGGCCGAACGCCCTCTGACCCGCAAGACCTTCGAGCGCTACACCACCTTGATGGGACGGATTCCCGGCGTGACCCTGCAAGCACAAGTACCGCCACCGGGCACGACCGATGGCGCCGCCCATATGAATATCCAGGCCAGCCGCAAACCCTTTACCAGCAGCATGAGCATGACCGACAACAGCCGTGGCGGCCTGCAAGCCCTGATCGCCGGCACCAGCAATTCCCAGACCGCGATGGGCGAACAACTGAGCCTCAGCGGCCTGTTCCCGCCGGGTGAAGACAAAGAGCATTACTACCGGCTCGACTACAGCCAGTTCATCAATGCCGAAGGCACACAACTGAGCCTGTATGGCGCACGTTATCGCAGCGACCCGAGTACCCACATCCGCCTGGACGGCGGCTTTTCGCTCAAGCCGCACCGCGAGAACGACCGCTTCTCCATCGGCCTGAGCCATCCGCTGATCGCCTCACCCGGCGAGTCCCTGACCCTCAGCACACGCTTTTACGGGGTCAACGACAAGACCCGCTATCAACTGGTGGGTTACCCGCAACGCTTCGACGTGGAAACCGACCTGCGTGCCCTGGCCTTTGAAGGCGATTGGCGCAAGGCCGACCAGCGCCAGCTGCGCATCCTCAGCGCCGGCCTGTACCAGGGCATCGACGGCCTGGGCGCCAATACGCGCAGTGACTTCGAGGGGATAAAGTCCGACCTGGACTTCTTGCGCCTGCGCCTGTCCGGGGTACAGAGCGACAAGTTCTTCGACAACTGGCAAGGCGTGCTGTCGGCGGCGCTGTACTGGAGCGACGACACCCTGCCCGACAGCGAACGGGCGGTGTTTGGCGGGCAGAATTTCGGGCGGGGCTACCCCGATGACCAGGGCTCGGGCGACAAGGGCTGGGGCGTGGCCTACGAGGTCAACTACAGCTACAACCGTGCGGGCGACTGGGTCAGGATCGTCCAGCCCTACATCGTGCTCGACCGTGCCAGGACCTGGTTCAACGACCTGCCGGTGAAGGGCAGCGACCTGTCCTCTGCGGCGGTCGGCCTGCGGTTTGGCGATGCCAAGTACTACAACATTGCACTGGAGGCGGCCAAGCCGATGTCGGATATGGCATTGGACAGTTTTAACCGGCGGCCGCGGTATACGTTGAGCTTCAGCTATCAGTTGTAGTGTGGGAGCGGGCTTGCCCGCGATTGCGGTGTGTCAGTCAATCTATTCGGCGACTGACGCACCGCTATCTGGAGCAAGCCCACAGGAAATACCGCTGCGCACTCAGGTCAGGGCATCCCCCACCTTGCCAAAGAACGTGGTGATCTGCGGCCCCAGCAACTTCCCGGCCGCCAGCACCACCAGCGCAATGACCGCAATCAGAATCACATACTCGATGGCGGTCGCACCGTCCTTGCGGTGCAGGAACAGCATGAACCGCACATGCAACTTCAACAGCAGGGCAAACAACATGGGACCTCTCCTCGATACGTAATGATCAACGATGGCGCAATGGCGTGTTCATCTGTTCCCTGCGCCGGGGAAACAGAGTCTCCAGGGTCTCGATCAGGCGTGTCAGGTAAATGGGTTTGCGAAACAGGTCCAAAACCTGCAGTCGCAACATGTCGCTGACGTCGTCCATTTCGGCATGGCCGGACATGACAATGACCGGGAGGTGTTGGCGCGAAGTATGTTCACGCAGGCGCTTGATCAGGGAGATGCCACTTTCTTCCGGCATGCGCAGGTCAGTGATAACCAGCGCGATATCCGGGTGCAGGGTCAGTTCCTGCAAGGCAAAGGTGACGGAGGTGGCGCAGAAACAAACAAAGCCCTCGTTCTCCAGCGACTCGGCCAGTTCAACGAGGGCATCCTCTTCATCATCCACCAGCAGGATTTGCTGGCGGCTCGCGGCAACGGCGTTCATGAGCAATACCTTCCACGACAATCACTGATGGGCATGCTCGATGTACCACGGCCGATCAGGTCAACGCTGCCCCGACTTTAGCGAACATGGCCGCGATCTGAGGCCCAAGCAGTTTCCCCGCCGCCAGCACAACCAGCGCAATGACCGCGACCAGAATCACGTACTCAATCGCCGTGGCGCCCTCTTTGCGCTGAAAGAACAGTTGGAGTTGGACGTAGAGCTTCATCATGACGGTAAGGAACATATGACTTCTCCTTGGTGCCTGCTGGCGCAGATCGCGGTGCTGCACGGTGATTGCTGCGTGCCACTAGAGCATTGTCAACAAACCCCACCTCAACAACTGTAAGAACGGATTAATCACAAAGTAGTAGTCGCACCATTGGCGTCATCACCCCGGAGCTTAAGGACGCAGGTCGAACGTTTCAAAATAAATCACGATCGCTAATGGCATTTTGTCCTAGCTCGGCTACCGTCAAATAGCCAAATCGTTAGATGTTCATAGCTGCCTGGTTGCGAAATCAACTCGTTGGGAAAAACGGGCCTGTGATGCAACAGGAAAGGGAGAGCCTTCATGAACAGTCGTGTCAGCATGATCCTGGCTGGGTTGTTATTAATCGGTGCGCTGTTCGCAGGCTATTGGGGATTGGTGCTGAGTCGTCCACCTGAACTGGCGGCCGAGCCATCGCCATCCGGCGTTTCCATGGAAAAAACCGTCACCGCCGTCGAGGACCAGACCCGTCAAGCCGTGGTGGTCCTGGTACGCGATGTGCCGCCCTATGTGGCGCTCACCGCCGCTGACCTGGCCCTGGAAAAACTGCGCACGGCACCGGCCGGCAGCTTGACCCGCCTCGACCAGGCCATTGGCCGCACCCCGTGGAGAACCCTGCATGCCGGCACCTGGCTGGATGACGCCAGCTTCAATGCCGGTGGCCCCCTGGCGCGGATGATCCGCCCTGACGAACGCGCCCTGGCGGTGGCCGTCGATGAAGTCATCGGCGCGGCTGGCCAGTTGAGCCCCGGGGATTATGTGGATGTGCTGTTGTTCCTGCGCCCGGAAGGCACCAACCCGGAGCCCTCGACCCAGATCATCGTGCCCGCCCTGCGCCTGCTCAGCGTGGGCGATAACCTCGGCCCGACCAACGATGGCAAGCCCGCCGTTGCGCCGCCCGCCACCGATGAAGAAAAAGCCCGCCAGGCCCAACGCCAGGCAAGCCCGCCGCGGACCGTGGTGCTGGCCGTGCCGCAACCGTTGATGAGCCGCTTGATGCTGGCCACCAGTGTCGGCGCCTTGCGCCTGGCCGTACGCAGTGCCGATGAACAGCTGTTGAGCCAATACTGGGCCGGCAATAACGAGGCCCCCGCCAAGCTGCAAAGCGCCAATCGCGAGCTGTACCAGTTCACTCAACTGGCCATGGCCGGAGCCCCCAAAAGAGTCGCCCAAACCGGGAGCGCCAACGAATCCAGGCGCGCCGGCATCGAGGTCATACGCGGCAACCAAGCGACCCAACAAAATCCCTGATTGAACAAGGATGCCTTGAATGCCCCATCGTCTCGCACCTGCGTTCACGCACATGGCCTGGGCCCTGATGCTGTCCGGCCTGCCGGTTGGCCTGGCATTCGCCGCCCCGGACAGTTGCAGCAACCTGGGCGCCCTGCCGGCCGTGGTCGAGGTCGGCGAAGGTTTGCAACAAACCCTGCAATCGCCGGTGGCGATTACCCGCCTGGCCATCGGCGACCCGAAAATCGCCGATGTGCACCTCAACGGTGATCGTGGCTTCCTGCTCACCGGCATTGCCTCCGGGGCCACCAGCCTGATGGTCTGGACCCACTGCTCCAGCGCCCCGCGCCAGAGCATGGTGTTCGTCAAGGGCAAGGCCAATTCCAGCCTGACCAGCCTGGCCCTGGCACCGTCCGACGATCCGTCCCTGCCCAGCCAGGTGCAGACCGATATCCGCTTTGTCGAAGTCAGCCGCACCAAACTCAAGGAGGCCAGTACCTCGATCTTTGGCGGCACCCGCAACTTCCTGTTCGGCAGCCCGCGCACAGCCGGGGGGGCCCTGCCCCTGGATAACGAAAGTTTTAATATCGGCATCGGCGGCGGGCGCTTTTCGGCGATGATCAATGCCCTGGAACGCAGCGGTTTTGCCTACACCCTGGCGCGGCCAAGCCTGGTTGCCATGAGCGGGCACAGCGCGACGTTCCTCGCTGGCGGCGAAGTGCCGATCCCGGTGCCCAGTACCGGCAGTAACACCATCTCCATCGAGTACAAAGAGTTCGGCATCCGCCTGACCCTGACCCCGACTGTGATCGACCGCACACGGATTTCCCTCAAGGTGGCACCGGAAGTCAGCGAACTGGATTACGCCAACGCCCTGCAGGTAGAAGGCATCCAGGTGCCCGCCCTGACTGTGCGCCGTACCGACACCACGGTGTCCCTGGCCGATGGCGAAAGCTTTGTGATCAGCGGCCTGATCAGCAATAACAACCGTTCCACCATCAGCAAGTTTCCAGGCCTGGGCGACATCCCGATCCTCGGTGCGTTTTTCCGCGACAGCAACGTCAGCCGCGAGGAAAAAGAGCTGCTGATGATCGTCACCCCGCACCTGGTCCAACCCCTGGCCGCCAACGCCCGCCTGCCCTCCCTGCCCGGGGAAAAACTGCGCAACTACGACCCCAACTGGTATCGCCTGTACTTCCTGGAAAACGGCAACTTCGACCGACGTACAGGACTTTCCCAATGAGCGATAGCCTGAGCCAGACGTTCCTGGCAATCACCCGCAACACCACCGACCTGGAATGGCTGCAAGGCGCCCTGGCGCCCCTGGGCCAAGTGGTCAGTGCCGGGGGTGGCAGCCTCGATGAGCTACTGGCCCTGGTGGACGTGACCTTCGCCAACCTGGTGTTCGTGGGCCTGGACCGTGAGCATGTGGTGGCCCAGAGCGCCTTGATCGAGGGGGCCCTGGAAGCCAAGCCGATGCTGGCGATCGTTGCCCTGGGCGACGGCATGGACAACCAACTGGTGCTCAACGCAATGCGCGCCGGGGCGCGGGATTTTGTTGCCTATGGCTCACGCTCCAGTGAAGTCGCCGGCCTGGTGCGACGCTTGAGCAAGCGCCTGCCACCGGTGGCCCACAACACGCACCTGGGTGGCCTCACCGTGTTGTATGGCACCCAGGGCAATGCCGACGGCGCCCTGCTCGCCAGCCACCTGGCCATGGTGGTGCAAAAGAGCGGCCAACAAACCCTGCTGCTGGACCTGGGCTTGCCCCGGGGCGACAGCCTGGCCCTGCTGGGCCTGGAAAGCGCGTTCAACTTTGGCGATGCCCTGCGCCATTTGCGCCGCCTGGACACCACCTTGATCAACAGCGCCTTTACCGCCACCGACGGCGGCCTGCGCATCCTCGCCTACAGCGAAGGCGACGAGCCGCTGGAAATGACCAGTGCCGCCGAGCTGTACATGCTGCTCAGTGCCTTGCGCCAGCACTTCCAGCACATCGTGGTGAACCTCACCGGCCAGCGCGACAGCGAAGCCCTGCGCACCTTCGTCAGTCACTGCGACAAACTTCTGTGGTGCACCGACCAGAACGTCCTCGACTGCCGGCGCAACCTGGCGGTGCTCAATCAGTGGCGGGAAAAAGGCATGAAGCTTGATCATGCCAAGTTGCTGGTCGACCGCTACCTCAAAGGTGCTGCGCCGGATACCGAGGCCCTGGAAAAGAGCTTCGGCCTGGAAGCCATTGCAGTGTTGCCGCTCAGCGCCGAGGTCCGCCTGAATGCCAAGAACCAGGGGCAGACCCTGTTCAGCCTGGCGCCGCGAGAACCCCTGACGCAGCACCTCAAGACCCTCGGCGAGCGCCTGGCCAAACGTACCGAGGGCCTGGAAAAACCTTCCCCTCGCTGGTTCACGCGACTGTTGGGGAGCGCCAAATGAGCGGCGAAAACCTCTTCGGCACACCCACTCGCGGGCTGGGTAGCGCCGTGGATAACGACGGCCTGAAACTGGTGCTGCACCGCTACATCATCGACGCCATCGAAGAGTCGGGGAAAAACCTGCTGGAGGGGTCGCGCCAATCCCTGGCGCAATTTGTCATCGACAAGGTGTCCGAATACATCACGCGCATGCACCTGGCGATTTCCCGCTATGAAATGGAGCGCCTGGCCGAGGAAATCGTCGATGAGCTGACCGGCTTCGGCCCGCTGGAAGTACTGTTGCGCGACCCCTCGGTGACCGAGATCCTGGTCAACGGCCCGCACCGGGTGTTTGTCGAACGGGACGGCCTGTTGCACCAGAGCGACCTGCGCTTTATCGACGCCCACCATGTGGAGCGGGTCATGCAACGCATCCTTGCGCCGCTGGGCCGGCGCCTGGATGAGTCATCGCCGATGGTCGATGCCCGGCTGCCCGATGGCAGCCGGGTCAACGCGATCATCCCGCCGATTGCCCTGGACGGCCCGTGCCTGTCGATTCGCAAGTTTCGCAAGGACATGCTCAAGAGCAGCGACCTGGTGGCGATGCAGACCATCGACCAATCGATCTTCGAGTTTTTCCAGGAGGCGGTGGGCAAGCGCTGCAATATCCTGATCAGCGGCGGCACCGGCACCGGCAAGACCACCCTGCTCAATATTCTCAGCCAGTTGATCAACCCCCATGAACGCCTGGTGACCATCGAAGACGTCGCCGAACTGCAACTGGGCCACCCCCACGTGGTCCGCCTGGAAACCCGCCCGCCCAATGCCGAAGGGCACGGCGAGGTGAAGGCCAGCGACCTGATCCGCAACGCCCTGCGGATGCGCCCGGACCGCATCATCCTCGGCGAGATCCGCGGTGTGGAAGTGCTGGATGTGATGACCGCCATGAACACTGGCCACGACGGCTCCATGAGTACCGTGCACGCCAACAATGCCCAGGACGCGCTGTTGCGCCTGGAAACCCTGGTGGGCCTGACCGGCCGCGCGATCGCGGAGAAAACCCTGCGCCAGATGATCTGCGCAGCGCTGGATGTGGTGATCCAGTTGACGCGCCTGCCCGATGGCCGGCGTTGCGTCAGTGAAGTGGTGGAAGTGGTGGGGGTGCGCGATGACGTGTATGTCACCAACACCCTGTTCCGCCATGACCGGCGCACCGGCTTCGGCTTCCTGCGCGAGGCCATCAACCCGGCGGGTGACAAGCTGCGCCGCGAATCCGCCCTGCCGCTATAGGAGCGTCACCATGACCGGCGCCATCCTGATGTTCAGCTGCGTGATCCTGATTGGCGTGTCGGTGCACCTGTTCCTCAGTGGCCTGCACCAGGCGCAAACCGACCGGGTCCTGGAACGGCTTGCCAAAGGCCAGCCGTTGTTGGCCGAAGAGCGCGGCCATTGGGTCGGCCTGGAACACATGTTCCAGCGCGCGGGCCTGGGCAAGCCCACCGACCGCCTGGGCCTGTGGCTGACCGGCTGGATGCTGGGCGCAGCCCTTGGGTTCCTGGTGTGGAGCTGGGCCGGACTGCTCGCCATGGCCTTGCTGCCGCCCCTGTTGCTGCGGCTGTACATCGCCTGGCGCTATCGGCGGCGGGTCAAGCGGATGATCGAGCAGTTGCCGCAAGTGCTCGACCATACCGTGCGCAGCCTGAAGTCCGGGCGCACCCTGGCCGACGCCCTGCTGGGGGCCATCGACAGCACCGAAGAGCCCTTGAAGCCCGCCATGGCACGCATCCAGCGCAACGTGCAATTGGGGGTCAGCCTGCCCGACGCCGCCAGTGACTTCGCCGAATTCTACGAACAGGACGAGTTGCGCATGCTTGCCCTGGGGCTGAAGGTCAACCACCGCTACGGCGGCAACGCCAGTGACTTGCTGGAGAACCTGATCAAGGTCATCCGCGAACGGGAACAAGGTGCCCGGCAATTACGTGCCATGACCGGCGAGACGCGGGTCACCGCGTTTGTGCTGGCCGGCATGCCGATTGCGATGGTGGGGTATTTCATGCTGATCAACCCCGGCTACCTGCTGACCATGTGGAACGACGACAGCGGCCGCTACATGCTGCTGGCCGCGCTGACCATGCAGGCGCTGGGCTGCCTGACGATGTGGCGCATGTTGCGGAGTATTTGAGATGGTCTTGCTGATCAGTGCCTTGTTGTTCCTGGCTGCGCTCGTGCTGATCGTCGGCCAGTGGCTGACCCAGCGCCGCCGCCTGCGCCTGGTCAACCAACGCCTGCAAGGCCAGTTGGTGCGCGGCGACCGCCTCGGCACCCTGCTCAGCCAGTTTGGCAACAGCCAGTTGGCCCAGCGCTCGGTGAACATGGATAACGAAACCCAGGTCCTGCTCAACCGCGTGGGCTGGCGCAAGGCCAATCAACGCGCGATCTTCGCCGCCTGCCAGATTGGCGTGCCGCTGGTGCTGGCCGGCGTGATCCTGGTGGGCGAGAGCTTGCTCTTTCCCAATGCCGACTCCCCGTGGATCGCGCCCCTGCTCGGCCTGGGCGTGGGCTACCTGATCCCCAAGCGCGTCCTCGCCAGCGTGGCCAAGGCCCGCCAGCAGCAAATCTCCCGCGAGGTGTCGACCTTTATCCCGCTGCTGCGCATCCTGTTCGAGTCGGGCATGGCGGTTGAACAGTCCCTGCGCGTGCTCAGTGTTGAAGCGCAGCGCCTGCTGCCGGCGCTGACCCAGGAACTGCGGTTGATCCTGGCACGGGTCGACTCGGGCCTGGAGCTGGGCGAGGAACTGGGCAAGACCGCCCGGTTGCTGGCCGTGGACGAGTTCACCGACACCTGCATCATTCTCCAGCAACTGATCCAGCAGGGCGGCGGCGCCATGAAGTCGCTGCTGGCCCTCAAGCAACTGCTCGACGACCGCCGCTTGACCCGTTTGCAGGAGTTCATCTCGAAGATGTCGGCCAAGATGTCGGTGGTGATGATGGTCTTCCTGTTTCCCGCTTTATTGATTGTGCTGGGGGGGCCGGCATTCATTGCGATCTCCCGGGCCCTGAGCAGTTTTTGAGGAGCGCGCGATGAAAGCACTGATTGCAGGCCTGGGCCTGCTGATGCTCGGCGGCTGTGCCAGCAACGGCCAGACGCCCTGGGCGGCACTGATGACCCCGGGCAGTTGCGCCAAGCCCAGCGCCGAACAGGAGCTGTCATTGAACCTGGCCGACGACATGGCCAACGAAGGGAAGATGCACGCCAGCCTGGCCAACCTGCAAAGTCTGCCGGAGTCTTTGCCGCAAGTGCGCCAGCGCAAGGCCAAGGTCTACCGCCTGCTCGGGCGCAGTGAAGCGCAACCGCTGTACCGCAGCCTGCTGGGCACCTGCATGGCGGCCGAAGGGGAACACGGCCTGGGGCAACTGGCGGCGGCCCAGGGTGACAACGCCCAGGCCCTGGCCCATATGCAACGGGCGGCGCAACTGGCGCCCACCGATGAAAAAATCCGCAACGACCTGGGGGTGGTCTACCTCCACCAACGGCGCCTGGAAGAGGCACGCTTTGAGTTCATGACGGCCATGGAACTCAAGCAAAGCGATCAACTGGCGGCCGTCAACCTGGTGACCCTGTTGATCTACCAGGACAACTGGGGGCAGGCCGCGCAACTGGCCAGCCAGGTGGGCCTGAGCCCCGAACAGGTCACCGAGGCCCAGGCCCGGGCCGAGAAACTCAAAACCAAGGGCCAGGTGGCGGCGGCCAGCGATACCCCGCCCGTACTGATCAAATAAGCGCTTGAAGGAGCCGCTGATGAAAATCCATTACCTCACCAGCCTGACGCTGCTGGCCCTGCCCCTGACGGTACTGGCCATCGAGCCGGGGCCCTCGTCCAAGGCCCAGCAGGAAACCGAGCACTGGCTGGGCCTGCAAGTCAGCGGGCAAGCCGCCTCACCCACGGTGCAAAGGGCAACGTCTGCCGAGCGCGAGCTGGCCATGCAACGCTGGATGGAAAGCAAAAAGTTCGCGATCCCCGAAAAATTCAACGAGGACGGCGCCAGCTCGGACGACAGCAAATAAGCCCCGGCACTGGAGAACCTGTGGGAGCGGGCTTGCCCGCGATAGCGGCGTGTCAGCCAGCAAATCTGTCACTGACATACCGCTATCG
>NZ_JBWKWY010000044.1:0-35932 GCF_059422465.1 Pseudomonas sp. GW821-FHT01D09 | reverse complement strand
CGATAGCGGTGGGTCAGTGCAGCCTATGCCAACTGACCCACCGCTATCGCAGGCAAGCCAGCTCCCACACAAGCCAGCTCCCACAGGCCGGTCACACCGTGCTGCGATCCCGGCGCATCCACATCTCGAAGGCCCTGGCATTCAACGGCCGGCTGATCAGGTAGCCCTGGGCGGTGTCGCAATTCCATTGTTTGAGCAGTGCCAGGCTGGGCTCGAACTCCACCCCTTCGGCCACCACCTTGAGCCCCAGGTTGTGGCTCATCTCGATGGTCGAACGCACGATCACCGCGTCGCCGCTGGTGCTGTCGAGGTTGCGCACAAAGGACTGGTCGATCTTCAATTCCTGCACCGGCAGGCGCTGCAACTGGGCCAGGGACGAGTAGCCGGTGCCGAAGTCGTCCACCGACAGGCTGATGCCACAGCCGCGCAGTTGCTCAAGGATGCGCAAGGCCTGTTCCGGGTTGTGCATGATCGCGCTTTCGGTGATCTCGAAAATCAACTGCCCGGCCAGCACCCCATGCCGCTCCAGCAATTCGGTCACCCGTGGCGCCAGCCCTTCGTCGCCCAGGTCGTCCACCGAGATATTCAGCGACAGCTGCACCTCCAGCCCGCGCACGCTCCACTCTGCCAACTGGCGGATCGCCTCTTCGATCACCCAATGGGTCAGGCTGGCCATGCTGCCGGAGCGCTCGGCCAGGGGGATGAATTCGGCGGGCGACACCAGGCCCAGGGTCGGGTGCTGCCAGCGCAACAGCGCCTCGGCCTGGCGCACATAGCCATGGCGCAGGTCGAGCTTGGGCTGATAGCACAGGAACAGTTCGTCTTCGATGGCGGCGCGGCGCAGGTCGCGGATCAGGCTGATCTGGCGTTGATGGGCAAGGTCGCGGTCCTGTTGATAGATCTGCAAGTAGCCAGGCAACGCGGCCGCATCGTGGCGGGCAATGGCGGCGCGGCTGATCAGTTCTTCGACCTGCTGGCCATCTTCGGGGTAGGCGGCAATGCCCATGCTCACTTCGTGGCGCAGCTCGTCGCCACCGACCCGCTGCGGTTCGGTCAACAGGCTGTACAGGCGGTCGGCGCGGGCCACGGCGCTGTCGAGCTTGGTGTTTTCCAGCAACACGAGGAATTCACTGCCGGTAATGCGCGCCGCCGAATCCCCCGCCGCCAGGCTCGACAGCAGGCAGCGGCTGGCCTCACGCAGCATTTCCTCGACGCCCTGGGGGCCGAAGCCTTCGTTGATCACCCGGTAGTTTTCGATCCCCAGGTACAGCAACACCACCGGGCGCCGCGCACTGATCGCACTGCCCAGGCGCTCCATGGCCAGGGCGCGGTTGGGCAGGCCGGTCAATGCATCGTGCAGGGCGTTGTGTGCCAGTTGCCGTTCGCGCACGGCGATGCCGCTCTGCATCGCGTTGAAGGCCCGGGCCAACAGGCCGAACTCATCCTTGCCGCGCACCGCCACCGGCGTGCGGTAGTCACCGGCGCCGATGCGCTCGGCCGCCTGCACCAGGGCATCGAGCGGGCGCGACACCCGGCGCGCCATCAACAGTGCGCCCACCAGCGAGACCAGCAAGGCCGCCAGGGCAATGCCGAGAAATTGCCGGTCCAGCGGCGCGAAGGATTGCAGGGCCTGGTCCAGTGGGCTTTGCAGCAAGGCCATGACGTGCCCGCCATCCCCGGTGTTGGCCAGGGGCAGCACCTGGCTGAGAAAGCGCTGGCCGTGCAGTTGGCTCATCTGCGCCAGTTCGGCGGGATTGGGGTCATACAGCGCCTGGATAATGGCCGGGCGGTCGGCCAGGGGCTGGGTGCTGAACAAGGTGCCCGGCTGGCCCTGGTCCACGCTCATGAACGACACTTCCAGGTTGCTCAACGAGCGCAACTCGGCGGCAAACGCCTCATCCATGGAAAAACCCATGACCACCCGGGCAATGGGCAGTGGATCCAGCACCTCTTCCTGCACCAGCAGGAACGGCTGGCCGGCCAGGGCCACAATCAGCATTTGCAAGGAGTTGCGCCGGGCGTGGCGCAGCGCCTGGGCATAGGGAAAGACTTGCTGCGCAGGCACGCCGGCCAGGGTGCTGACGATGACCTGCCCATCGAGCCCCAGCACAAACACCTCGCTGGCACGGATCCCGCTGCCATGATGGCGCAGGGCGGCAAGGATCTGTGCCGGCTCGCCCGCAGCGACTGCACGGCGAAACTGCGCATCCACCGTCAGCCAGTCCAGGCCGTATTGCAGGCGCCGCCCGCGCAAGTCCAGCAACCGCTCGAACACTCGGCTGCCGGTCTCCAGTTGCACCTGGGCCTGGTTCTCCACGGCATGGGTAGTGGCCACTTTCACGGCAAAGTACACCGCGCCTACCACCACCAGCAGCAATAACGCCAACACCCCGGCCAGCCGCGCCTGGAAGGCGTGGCGCCATTTCATCCGCTTGCCTCCTGGTAGCGTGCCCGCGCCCCAGCTCAAGCGTCCTTTTGTCATACGCATCCCTCGCGACTGCAGGCCCGGCGTCAAATAAATGCCCGTTCATTCAGAACATTTGGAAAACCCAGATTAGCCGTCGCAGGGCAGAAGTAAACCTAATAAATACGGGCGGTGGGCTGACATTATTTTGACGACAAATCACCGGCTACACGGCGCGGGCCCGCATAAAATCGCCCCAGCGGCGCACCAGGTAGTTGTGCTCGTCCATCACCGAGTTCCACACGGCGATATGCCCCATGCGCTGCTCATAGGAGCCGCCATCGCGCACCTCGCCGACCTCGATCAGCGGCAGGCCATCGCTGCCCGGCAGCTCTTCGCGGGCGGGCAGGCCGGCGTACCAGTAGTCCCACTCGGCACGGCTCAGGTGGTCACGGCTGCGCGCCGGGTTGCCGATGTAGTAACCCTGGCGGGCCATCACCGCGCCGGGCCAACCCGACAGCCACCAGTTGAGGTAGGCGTAGGCGGCGTCCAGCACCGGACCTTTGGCGTGACGCGACAGCGACAGGCCGCCGAACCAGGCGCGGTAGCCTTCGCGGGGCACCGCCAGGCGGTATTTGACCCCGGCCCGATGCAGGCGCATCAAGGTCGGCGACCACAGGCTCTGGATATCGATGCTGGGGCTGAGCATCAAGTGCGCCGCTTCTTCATCGTCGGACCAGAACGCGGCGAAATGCCCTTCCTTCTGCTTGCGCACCAGGATCTCAGCCAGCACATCGATCTCTTCGATGCTCATATTGCCGATGTCGTTGAAGTGGGCCAGCCCCGCCCCCTGCACCGCCAACGCGGCATCCAGGGCGCCGATGGCCGCATCGCTTTGCAACGCGGTGCGTGCACGCCAGGCCGGGTCCAGCAGCCAGCCCCAGCTTTCGTTGCGGCGGCAAAAGCCGTCGGGCAAACGCTCGGGGCGGTAGGCAAAGCTGTCGGCGTTGTGGGTCAGGGGCAGCATGCTGATGCGCTCGGTAACGGCGCTGCCGAGGCTGCCGTCGTGCTGCACGAACAGGCGCTCGCTGGGCACGCTGCCGCTGCCCAGGCGGTCATTGGCACTCAGGCGCCCGCGCTTGGGCAGGTCGTTGATCTCGTGCCACAGGGCAATGCGCCGGGTGTCGATGGGCTGGATCGCCCGCGCCGGCCATACAAAATCGACGTTGTGAAACCACTGGTCGTAGAGGTCGTAGCTGTCGGGCTGCATCACCGCAATGCGCTGCGCCTGCGCCACATCGTGCACCTGGTACACCAGGCGAATGCCCAGCTCCTGTTCGGCGCGCACGCGCAACGCTTCGAGCAGGGTCACTGAAGTACCGAGGACACGTAGGGTAATCATGCTGCCAACCGCCGTGAGAACACCTCAAAGGAACGGCGCAACAACGCCGGGTCCAGGCCGCGCAGGATAAACACCAGGCGCGACTGGCGCTCCGTGCCCGGCCATGCAGGCAAATGAACCGGGGCATGCAGGCAATGCTGCACGCCATGAATGACGATGGGGGCCGAGCTTGCGTTCACGTTGAGCAGTCCTTTGACGCGAAGAATGCGTTCGCCATGGCATCTTAACAGCATCGACAACCAGACCCCGAAGCCCACCCAGTCCAGGGGTTGGTCGAAGGTCAGGCAACACACCTGCGCCGCACCGTGGGTAGAGGGCGTGGAAGACGCCTGATGCAGCCTCCAGCGCCCGACTTCCACGGCCGGCGTCGTGCTGCGCAGGCCCTCGCCCAGCAGCAGTTGATCGCCGCTATGCACCTCGCTGGCATTCAGGATCGGCGTGCCGGCGTTCAGCGCGGCCAGGTGCTGGCGCAGGCCATCGCCGTTATCCACCCGGTCGATCTTGCTCAGCAGCAGGCGATCAGCCGCCGCCACCTGGGCCAGCCATTCCGGGTGCAGGCGCTCTTGCAGGGCGGCGTGGCTGGCATCGACCAGGGTCACCACCAGGCCGATATGAAAGCGCCCGCGCAGTTGCATGTCGTTGTTCAAAGTGGCGAGGATCGGCGCCGGGTCGGCGAGGCCGGTGGTTTCCAGGATCACCCGTTTGAACGCCGGGATTTCCCCGCGCTCGCGGCGTTGCAGCAGGCCCAGCAGCGCGTCTTTCAACTCGCCGCGAATGGAACAGCAGATACAGCCGCTGGGCAGCAGCACGGTGTCGGGCGCAACGGCTTCGACCAGCAGGTGATCGATGCCGACATCGCCGAACTCATTGATCAGCAGCGCAGTCTCGCCGAGGCTTTCGCCTTGCAGCAGGCGCTTGAGCAAGGTGGTCTTGCCACTGCCGAGGAAGCCGGTGATGACATTCAGTGCGATGCTCATATTTATACCTCCCACATTTGATCTTCGCTGCTTTGAGTATTCTGAACGGCACCCAGATTTAAAGGCGTTGCGGGGTAGTTTCCAGGTGATCGAGCAGTTTGGGATCGAGGGGGTCCAGCGGGCGGCCGAGCATGCCTTCTGCCGCGCGCCACAACGCGTCCAGACCACTGGCCAATTCCTGCTTGCCGGTGGCGCCAAGCAGCAGGTAGGACGCGCCCTGGAAGTCTTCGACCTTGAGCCGGAACACCGCCAGCACCTGGTTGATCGCGGCAATCCGGCGCAGGCGTTCGCGGCGCCGGGGCAGTTCGTCGCCCAAAGGATCGCTCCAGTGCAGGTCTTCGCCCAGCAGTCCGCAGAGTCCACACATGGTCAGGCCCCGGTCATGGCATGACATCGCCAGCGTTCGGCCCCAGCGTCTGGCCGACAAACAGGTTGCCGCCCGGTTCGCTGGCCAGCAGCACCGCCGTGGGCGCCACTTCAGCGGCCAGGCCGAACCGCCCCAGGGGCAGCTCGGCGGCCTTGGCGCGCTTCCAGGTGTCGCTGATGCCGCTCACCAGGGGCGTCTCGATGGGGCCGGGGGCGATGGCGTTGACCAGCACATTGTCCTTGGCCACTTCCAGGGCCAGGGACTTGGTAAAACCCATCACCCCGGCCTTGGCCGCCGCGTAATGGGTGAGTTCGGCGCCGCCCTTGATCCCCAGTTGCGAGGCGATATTGATAATCCGCCCCCAGCGCTGGGCGAGCATATGGGGCAAGGCGCGCTGGCTGGCGATAAACACACTGGTCAGATCCACGCGCAGCATGTCGTTCCACTGCTCGATGGACAGGTCGACACAGCGTGCCTGGGTCAGCATGCCGGCGTTGTTGACCAGGATATCGATGCCGCCCCAGTGCGCGACGCAGGCATCGACACTGGCCTGGGCACCGTCGACGCTGCCGACATCGGCCAGGCATTCAAATACCTCGGCGCCGAGGTTGCGGCAGGTGATGGCGGTTTCGGCCAGGCTCGCGGCATCGCGGTCGGCCAGCAGCAGGCGGGCGCCTTCGACGGCATAGGCGCGGGCGATGGCAGCGCCTATGCCGCTGCCGGCGCCGGTGATCACGGCGCGGCGGTTGCTGAGTTGCGGCATGCGGATTCTCCTGTTGCTGAGACGGGTGAGCTTCCCTGTGGGAGCCGGCTTGCCCGTGATAGCGGCGTGTCAGCCAGCAAATCTGTCACTGACATACCGCTATCGCGGGCAAGCCCGCTCCCACATTTGGACTGCTTAGGGTTCAAGGGGGGTCAGTCGGGCCAGCGCACGGTCAGGCCACCATCAATCACGATGCTCTGCCCGGTCAGGTAGCTGGACGCCTCACTGGTCAAGAACTGCACCAGCGACGCCACTTCATCCGCCCGCCCGACCCGGCCCAACGGGATCGCCCGTGCGGCTTTTGCCAGGCCTTCGGGGCCGAGGGAGTTCTTGGCGTCCAGCGACTGCGGTGTCTCGATCAACCCCGGGATCACCGCGTTGCAGCGGATCCCCAACGGCGCCAGTTCCACCGCCAGCGAGCGGCACAAACCCGGTACGCCAGCCTTGGCCGCGGCGTAATGGGCGTGCTCCTGCCACCCGTACACGCCACCGGCAATCGACGAGATCGCCACCAGCGCCCCGCCCTCTTTCATCTGCCCGGTTGCCGCGCGGAAGGTGCGCATCACCCCGGTCAGGTCGATGTTGAGCATCTCGTCCCACAGCGCGTCGGTCATCTCCAGCAAGGGCGCGCGGCGCAACAGGCCGGCGTTGGCCACGGCGTAGTCGAGGCGGCCAAAATGCTGGGTGGCCTGCGCCGCCAGGTTATCCACCGAGGCGCTATCCCCCACGTCCAGCGGCAACATCAGGCATTCGCCAGCGGCCGCTTGCACCAGGCCCACGGTGGCTTGCGGGTCATGGGGATCGGCCGGGTAGTACCCGCCCACCACCGCCACGCCGGCGCGGGCATAGGCCACGGCGAGGGCTTGGCCGATGCCGCTGGCGGCACCGGTAATCAAGGAGACTTTACGGTTCATCAAACACTCCTTACTGGACGGTTTCCGGGCGCACATGGCGGGCGGCAAA
This sequence comes from Pseudomonas sp. GW821-FHT01D09, assembly GCF_059422465.1. Lineage (NCBI taxonomy): Bacteria > Pseudomonadati > Pseudomonadota > Gammaproteobacteria > Pseudomonadales > Pseudomonadaceae > Pseudomonas > Pseudomonas sp. GW821-FHT01D09. Next base: position 29,056 of record NZ_JBWKWY010000044.1, on the reverse strand, counting down.
CATCAGCGCGCCAGAGAGCAAGCACGGCAGCGCGCCGAAATACAGGGCGGCGGTCTGCCAATCGCTGCCTGAGGACAGCACCTGGGTCGCGCCAAAGCCGGCGACTACCGCGCCCAGCGGGCCCATGGCATGGATGATCGCGCCGCCGGTGGCGCGGATGCTGGTGGGGAAACTTTCACTGATAAAAAACAGCGCCGCCGAGTACGGGCCGATCAAAAAGAACAGGCCCAGGCTGTACAGCCCGACCACCATGGGCATCGTGCTCGGGCCGTAGAGCATGCCGGCAAACGCCAGGCCGCCGAGCATCCAGCCCAGGCCGATGACATTGCGCCGGCCGATCTTGTCGCCCATCCAGCCGTGGCACAGGTAGCCGCAGTAGCCCACCAGGTTGGACAGCACCAGGATGATCAGCGAGTTCTCGAACGAGATCTGGTGCACGCTGATGATCACCGAGGTGCCCAGCACGCTGAACACCTGGATCGCCGCCCAGTTGAGCAGGATCGCCGCGCCGATCACCAGGGTTGCCCGGCGTGCCGGACCACGGAAGGCCGCCTTGAGGCCGGCCTTGCTGTGTTCGTCGTAGTCCACGCCGTAGGTCAGCGCGACGTTCTGCGCCTCGCTCACCGCGCCGCGCTTGCGCAATTGGGTGATGCGCTGGTGGATCTGGAACTGCGGGCTCTCCTTGAGCTTGCGCGCCATGACCGCAATGACGATGGCCGGGATCGCGGCGAAGATAAAGCAGCCCTGCCAGCCGATGATCGGCAACAGCAGCGCCGTCAGGCCCGCCGCGATCAGCGCGCCGACCGGCCAGCCGCCCTGTACCAGGCTGTAGATAAAGCCGCGACGCTTGGCCAATTTCGGGTCGTCGGAGGCCGCATACAGCTCGCTCAGGTAGGTGGCGTTGACCGTTTCCTCGGCATAGCCCAGGCCGCCCAGGGAGCGGATCAGGATCAGCGGCGACTTGCCCCACGCGCCGCCGATGGCGGTCAGCGCCGAGCACACGGCAGAGCCGGCGACGGTGAAGATAATCCCGGTGCGCCGCCCCAGCCTGTCCACCAGCGGGCCGATGGCCAGGGCGACGACCGCCGTCCCCACCGCGACCCAGGTCGCGATCTCGGCTTGCTCCACTTCACCCCAGCCAAAGTGCCGGCCGATTTCCGGCAACAGCGTGCCGAACAGGATGAAGTCATACACCGCGAACACCCAGGCAAAAAATGCAATCCAGGTGGCAAAGCGTACCTCCTTGGCCGTCAGTTGCCGGGGTTTCCAGCCAGTCAGGTCGAGCTTGTTGTAGATAGACATGGATCGCGCCTCGATGGGGGCAAAGGGTCAGGTACGGGGTTGGCGGCGGATAAAGTCGTCGGCGATTTCGTCGAAGGTGACGAAGCGCACGCCGGCATGGCCCTGGATGTGTTCGATCAAGCGTTCCAGCATCAACAGCACTTGCGGACGGCCCGACACGTCGGGGTGGATGGTCATGGTGAACACGGCGTGTTCGTGTTCGCGGTAGACCCAGTCGAACTGGTCGCGCCACATTTCTTCAAGGTGCCGCGGGTTGACGAAGCCGTGGCTGTTGGGCGCCTTCTTGATAAACATCATCGGCGGCAGGTCGTCGAGGTACCAGTTGGCGGGGATCTCCACCAGGTCGGTTTCTGCGCCGCGCACCAGGGGTTTCATCCAGGTGTCGGGGTGCTGGCTGTAGTCGATCTTGGTCCAGCTGTCGCCCTTGCGTACGTAGTAGGGGTGGAAGTCGTTGTGCATCAGGCTGTGGTCGTACTTGATGCCCTTTTTCAGCAGCAGCTCGTTGGTCACCTTGCTAAATTCCCACCAGGGCGCGACGTAGCCGGTGGGGCGCTTGCCAGTGACCTGGGTGATCAGTTCGATGGACTTGTCGAGGACGATTTCTTCCTGCTCGGCCGTCATCGCGATGGGGTTTTCATGGCTGTAGCCATGCACGCCGATTTCGTGGCCGGCATCGGCCACGGCCTTCATCTGCTCGGGGAAGGTTTCCATCGAATGCCCGGGGATAAACCAGGTGGTGCGCAGGCCGTAGCGCTCGAACAACTTGAGCAGGCGTGGCGCGCCGATTTCACCGGCGAACAGGCCACGGGAAATGTCATCGGGTGAGTCTTCACCACCGTAGGAACCGAGCCAGCCGGCGACGGCGTCAACGTCGACGCCAAATGCACAGAGAATGTCTTTAGCCATGGTGTGTCTCCTTGAAGCGTGAGTGCTCGTCGCGGCCGCTGGCAAAATCCCCGGCCATTGCAGGGGCCTTTGACATCCAGCCCACCTAAAACGTACATATTAATAAAATGTACATTTTATAAAGGCAGGTTTCGTGCCAGCCGTTCAGCACACGGCAGCCTGGTCTCTGGCGATATCGCCAAGACCTACGGGCTAGGGGGGTGTCGAGTCCGGGAAAAAATCGTGCAGGGCTTCAGGGATGGCTCTTCAATGAAATAATGTATCTTTTATAAATAAATACATTTTAGTGCAGAAAAGTAACAGCCCTAGATTCCAGGCCCCAAAAAAGCGCCGCCGATGTGGCGCAGAGTGACAGGCGCATCTATGAGAGAATCCCCGGCCACCGTCCTACATGCCCCAGAGAAAGCAATGAAAGCAGTGTCCGCCTCGGCCTCCCGTTACACGATGATTCACCAGTTGTTGCGGGATGCGATCGTCAGCGGCACCGCGCGCCACGGGCTGGTCCTGCTGGAGGCGCCGCTGGCCGAACTGTTCGGCACCAGCCGCGTGCCGGTGCGCAAGGCCCTGGACCTGCTGCATACAGAAGGCCTGATCTGCCGTTTCGATGGCCGGGGCTACCTGATCAACCCCGAAGGCCTGGCGCTGGAGCCACTGCGCCTGCCCCTGAGCCCTGCACACCTGGGCCTGAACGGCGACGATGAGCTGGTAGACACCCGGCCCCTGGGCGAGCGGATCGTCGAGGAAATCGGCGCGGCGCTGTCCACTTGTGTCGCCTTCGGCCACTACCGCCTCGATGAACAGGCCGCCGCCGATCACTATGGCGTCAGCCGCGCGGTGGTGCGTGAAGCCTTGATGCGCCTGCGCGACCGTGGCCTGGTGGAAAAGGAGCCGTACTCGCAATGGCTGGCCGGGCCGCTGACCGCCCGGGAAGTCACCGAAGACTACGAACTGCGCGCCTGCCTGGAGCCCGAAGCCCTGCGCCAGAGCGCCCCAGGCCTGGCGCGCGAGGTGCTCGAAGCCATGTTGCAACGGGTGATCGACGCGCAAGACCGCGCCCATTGCAGCCTGGAAGATATCGAACAGCTGGAAGCCGACCTGCACCAGCACTGCCTGGCAGGCCTGCAGAACCGCAAGATCGCCGCCCTGATCCGCCAGGGCCAGAGCCCGATGATCATCAGCCGGATTTTCTATCGCCTGCTGGGCATCGGCGCCGATCCTGCGATGCTCGCCGAACACCGGTTGATCCTGGAATTGCTGCTGCATGGGGCGTTCGATGCGGCGGCGCTGAACCTGCGCGAGCATTTGCAGCGGGCACGGCAACGCATGTTGCAGCGCTTGAAGGTGTTGTCGGTATTACCGGAGCAGCCGTTGCCGGGCTACCTCAAGAAACTCAGCTGACCTGCTCGTTCCCACGCTCCGCGTGGGAATGCCGCCTTGGACGCTCTGCGTCCGCTCTTGGGACGCGGAGCGTCCTGGGGATGCATTCCCACGCAGAGCGTGGGAACGAGCAGGCGAGCAGTTGGGGTTAATATCATGCAATTTGTTGCTAAGCACCCCGCGCCATTGAAACCACCGCCGACCCGCCCCATCTAACCTCCATACTTCCCTATGCAGGTGCCCCATGAGCGACCAGCAAGAATTCCCCGATATCGACCTCAACGACTACGCCGACCCCGAAAACGCCCAAACCCCGTCGTCCAACACCGGCCTGGCCCTGCCTGGGCAGAACCTGCCGGACAAGGTCTATATCATCCCGATCCACAACCGCCCGTTCTTCCCGGCGCAAGTGTTGCCGGTGATCGTCAATGAAGAGCCCTGGGCCGAGACCCTGGAGCTGGTGAGCAAATCCGACCACCACTCCCTGGCGCTGTTCTTCATGGACACCCCGCCCGAAGACCCACGGCATTTCGATACCTCCGCCCTGCCGCTGTACGGCACCCTGGTCAAGGTGCATCACGCCAGCCGCGAAAACGGCAAGCTGCAATTCGTCGCCCAGGGCCTGACCCGCGTGCGCATCAAGACCTGGCTCAAGCACCATCGCCCACCGTACCTGGTGGAAGTCGAATACCCGCACCAGCCCAGCGAGCCGACCGATGAGGTCAAGGCCTACGGCATGGCGCTGATCAATGCGATCAAGGAGCTGCTGCCGCTCAACCCGCTGTACAGCGAAGAGTTGAAGAACTACCTCAACCGCTTCAGCCCCAACGACCCGTCGCCCCTGACCGACTTCGCCGCCGCGCTGACCTCGGCCACCGGTAACGAGTTGCAGGAAGTGCTGGACTGCGTGCCGATGCTCAAGCGCATGGAAAAAGTCTTGCCGATGCTGCGCAAAGAGGTGGAAGTTGCGCGCCTGCAAAAGGAAATCTCCGCCGAGGTGAACCGCAAGATCGGTGAGCACCAACGCGAATTCTTCCTCAAGGAACAGCTCAAGGTGATCCAGCAGGAGCTGGGGCTGACCAAGGACGACCGCAGCGCCGACGTCGAGCAGTTCGAGCAACGCCTGGAAGGCAAGGTGCTGCCGGCCCAGGCGCGCAAGCGCATCGATGAAGAACTCAACAAGCTGTCGATCCTGGAAACCGGCTCGCCGGAATACGCGGTGACACGCAACTACCTGGACTGGGCCACCTCGGTGCCGTGGGGCGTGTATGGAGAGGACAAGCTCGACCTCAAGCACGCGCGCAAAGTCCTGGATAAACACCATGCGGGGCTGGACGACATCAAGAGTCGCATCCTCGAGTTCCTGGCCGTGGGCGCCTATAAAGGCGAGGTCGCCGGTTCCATCGTGCTGCTGGTGGGCCCGCCGGGCGTGGGCAAGACCAGTGTCGGCAAATCGATTGCCGAGTCCCTGGGCCGGCCGTTCTACCGCTTCAGCGTCGGCGGCATGCGCGACGAGGCCGAGATCAAGGGCCATCGCCGTACCTACATCGGCGCCCTGCCGGGCAAGCTGGTGCAGGCGCTTAAAGATGTGGAAGTGATGAACCCGGTGATCATGCTCGACGAGATCGACAAGATGGGCCAGAGCTTCCAGGGCGACCCGGCGTCGGCCCTGCTGGAAACCCTCGACCCGGAACAGAACGTCGAATTCCTCGACCACTACCTGGACCTGCGCCTGGACCTGTCCAAAGTGCTGTTCGTGTGCACCGCCAACACCCTGGACTCGATCCCCGGCCCGTTGCTGGACCGCATGGAAGTGATTCGCCTGTCGGGCTATATCACCGAAGAAAAAGTCGCCATCGCCAAGCGCCACCTGTGGCCCAAGCAGTTGGAAAAAGCCGGCGTGGCAAAAACCAGCCTGAGCATCACCGACGGCGCCCTGCGCGCCCTGATCGACGGCTATGCCCGCGAAGCCGGGGTGCGCCAGCTGGAGAAGCAACTGGGCAAGCTGGTGCGCAAGGCGGTGGTCAAGCTGCTGGATGAGCCGGACTCGGTGATCAAGATCGGCAACAAGGACCTGGAAAGCTCCCTGGGCATGCCGGTGTTCCGCAACGAGCAAGTGCTGTCGGGCACCGGGGTGATTACCGGCCTGGCCTGGACCAGCATGGGCGGCGCGACCTTGCCGATCGAGGCGACGCGCATCCACACGCTCAATCGCGGCTTCAAGCTCACCGGGCAGTTGGGTGACGTGATGAAGGAATCCGCCGAAATCGCCTATAGCTACATCAGCTCCAACCTGAAGTCGTTTGGCGGTGACCCGAAGTTCTTCGATGAAGCCTTCGTGCACCTGCACGTGCCGGAAGGCGCCACGCCCAAAGACGGCCCGAGTGCCGGGGTGACCATGGCCAGTGCGTTGCTGTCGCTGGCGCGCAACCAGCCGCCGAAAAAAGGCGTGGCCATGACCGGCGAACTGACCCTGACCGGGCATGTACTGCCGATTGGCGGCGTGCGCGAGAAGGTGATTGCGGCGCGGCGCCAGAAGATCCATGAACTGATCCTGCCCGAGCCCAACCGGGGCAGCTTTGAAGAGTTGCCGGAGTACCTCAAGGACGGCATGACAGTGCACTTTGCCAAGCGGTTTGCGGATGTGGCCAAGGTGTTGTTCTGATAGATCTGTAGCGTCGGCACTGGCCTCATCGCGGGCAAGCCCGCTCCCACATTTTGATGTGTGAACACATTCAAGTGTGGGAGCGGGCTTGCCCGCGATGAGGCCGGCACAGCCAACATAAATACCACCCTGTAACACCTTGTCTCATCTTCGGTTATGCTCGCCCTTCGTCGCCAATAAACGGAGCCTTCATGACCGCTGCCCGCCTGCTTCTTGCCCTAAGCCTCGCCCTGCTCGCGGCTTGCGCCAGTGCACCGAAGCAAAACGTCACCGTGGAAAAACAAAGCGCCTGCCCGCTCAAGCTCAAGGCCGGGCAAAACCTGACCCTGACCTTGCCGAGCAACCCCACCACCGGTTATCGCTGGGCGATCCAGGATTCGGCCGGCGGCGTGCTGCGCAGCCTCGGCCCCGAGGTCTACAGCAACCCCGAGGACGCCGGCGTGGTCGGTGCTGCCGGGCAATCCACCTGGCGCTTCCAGGCCTTTACCGCCGGTAGCGGCCGCCTGCGCCTGACCTCCCAACAACCCTGGGCCCCGGAAGTGAATCCGGTGGACACCTTTGACTGCGCCATTACGGTGAACTGATATGCCATGGATGATTCTTGCGTTGATGGGTGCGGCTACCTTTATCTACGGCCTGAGCACGCACGCCACCTTGCTTTGCCTGTTGGTCAAGCCGCTGCCGGTCTTGGCGCTGTTGGGTTGGCTGCATGATGCGCCGCCCAGCGACTATCGACGCTGGATCAGCCTGGGGCTGATTTTCTCCCTGGTGGGCGATGTATTGCTGGCCTGGCCCGGCGACCTGTTTATCTTTGGCCTGGGCGCGTTTTTGTTCGCGCACCTGGCGTACCTCAAGGCCTACTTCAGCGACTGCCGCCGTGCAGCGCTGCCTGCCTTGATACTGGCGCTGGTGGTTGGCGCAATCTTGCTGAGCATCCTGATTTCCCACGGTCTGGGCGACTTGCTGGTTCCGGTGGTGGTGTATGCGCTGGTGATCAGCGCCATGCTCTGGCGTGCGTTGGCCCGGTTGGGCAGCGATGTGCCCAAGCGCTCGGCACAATTGGCGGCGGCCGGGGCGGCGTCGTTTGTGTTTTCCGACACGCTGATCGGCATCAACCGCTTTGTGGTGACCTTCGATGCCGCGCCGTATCTGTTGATCATTACCTATTGGTTGGGGCAATGGGGCATCACCGCATCGGCTTTCCATCAGACAACCCGCGCATCGCCTCGCCAACCTGGCTAAAATGCCGGCCTTTTCCACTTCGTCGCCGGAACAGCCGTGAGCAAAGAACCCGATCGCCTATTCGCCCAGCCCTTGCCCCAGGTGCCGGACTTCGCCTTTAACGAGGACGTGGTACGGGTGTTCCCGGACATGATCAAGCGTTCGGTGCCCGGTTACCCGACCATTGTCGAGAACCTCGGCGTGCTGGCGGCGCAGTTCGCCCAGCCGGGCAGCGTGCTGTATGACCTGGGTTCGTCCCTGGGCGCGGTGACCCAGGCCCTGCGGCGCCATGTGCGCACCGACGGCTGCCGGGTGATCGCGGTGGATAACTCGGCGGCGATGGTCGAGCGCTGCCGCGAATACCTCAACGGCCAGGACTCGATGTTCCAGGAGCTGTTGCCGGTGCAGGTGATCGAAGGCGATATCCTCGCCCTGCAGTTTCAGCCGGCCTCGGTGGTGGCGCTGAACTTCACCCTGCAATTCATTGCCCCCGAGGAGCGCCTGGCGCTGCTTGGGCGGATTCGCCAGGCGCTGCTGCCCGGTGGCGCGCTGATTCTTTCGGAAAAACTGCGCTTCAATGATGCCGAGGAACACGCGCTGCTCACCGACCTGCATGTGGCGTTCAAGCGCGCCAACGGCTACAGCGAACTGGAAATCGCCCAGAAGCGCAGCGCCATCGAAAACGTCATGAAGCCCGACAGCCTCGAAGAACACCGCGAACGCCTGCTGGCGGCCGGGTTCTCGAAAGTCGTGCCGTGGTTCCAGTGTCTTAACTTTGCCTCGTTGATTGCCTTGCCATGATTGATCTGTCTCCCCTCGCCCGCCATCTGGTCGGCACTCCCCTGGCCGTCTGGGCCCAGGGCCTGCAAGCACAACTCGATGCAAAAATGGAAAAGGGCCATGGCGACCTGGCGCGCTGGCAAAGTGCGCTGGACGCATTGCCCAAGATCCTGCCGAGCGAAGTCGACCTGCTGAACGGCCTGACCCTCGACACCGCTTGCGATGACGCCACCCGTGAGCAGATGCATGCCGCGCTGATGGGCCTGAGCCCGTGGCGCAAAGGCCCGTTCAACCTGTTCGGGGTGCATGTAGACACCGAATGGCGCTCGGACTGGAAATGGTCGCGGGTCGCACCGCACCTGAACCTTGCGGGCAAGCGCATCCTCGATGTGGGCTGTGGCAACGGCTATTACATGTGGCGCATGCTCGGCGCCGGGGCCGACAGCGTGATTGGCGTCGACCCCAACTGGCTGTTCTTCTGCCAGTTCCAGGCGGTGCAGCGCTACCTGTCGGCCCCTAACGCCTGGCACCTGCCGTTCCCCTTCGAGGACCTGCCGCCGAACATGGAAGGTTTCGACACGGTATTCTCCATGGGCGTGTTCTACCACCGCCGCTCGCCCATCGAGCATTTGCTGGCGCTCAAGGACTGCCTGGTCAAGGGCGGCGAACTGGTGCTGGAAACGTTGGTGATCGAGGGTGATCAACAACAGGTACTGGTGCCAGAAGACCGTTACGCACAGATGCGTAATGTGTGGTTCCTGCCTTCGGTGCCGGCGCTGATGCTATGGCTGCGGCGTGCCGGGTTCAGTGAGGTGCGTTGCGTGGATGTGAGCGTGACCACGCTCGAGGAACAGCGTGGCACCGAGTGGATGAAGTATCAGTCCTTGAGTGACTTCCTCGATCCTGAGGACCACAGCAAGACGATTGAAGGGCTGCCGGCGCCGATGCGGGCGGTGATCATCGCCAAGAAGTAACCCCCAATCTCCCTGAGAAAATGCAGATCAAAAATGTGGGAGCAGGCAAGCCAGCTCCCACATTGATTGGGTTTTCACCTTGAGATCAGGTGCTGGGCTTGGCCCTTCTGGCCTTGAAGAACTCACTCAACACCGCCCCGCACTCTTCAGCCAACACCCCACCTTCAAACAACACCCGGTGATTGAGAAAGCCCTGGGTAAAGAACTGCCCCTGGCTCTGCACAATCCCGGCCTTGGGCTCCAGCGCGCCGTACACCACCCGGGCGATGCGCGAGTGGACGATCAGCCCGGCGCACATGCTGCACGGTTCCAGGGTCACATACAGGGTGCTGCCCGGCAGGCGGTAGTTGCTGACGGCCTGGGCCGCCGCGCGGATGGCGACCATCTCGGCATGGGCGCTCGGGTCGCTGCCGCTGATCGGGCAATTGAAGCCGCGGCCGATGATTGCGCCGTCCTGCACCAGCACCGCGCCCACCGGCACTTCGCCGAGGGCCGCGCCCTGGGCGGCGAGGGCCAGGGCTTGGCGCATAAAGTCCTGGTCGCGGCTGCGGTCGATGATGGCCGTGGGGCGAACCTGGCGCATCACGCCACCTCGATGGCGGCCATCAGGCCGGTTTCCATATGGTCGATCACATGGCAATGGAACATCCACACCCCGGGGTTATCCGCCACCAACGCCACGCGGGCGCGCTCGTTCTTGCCCAGCAGGTAGGTGTCGGTGAAGTACGGCGTGACCTTGTGGCGGTTTGACGCGATGACCTTGAAGCTCATGCCATGCAGGTGGATCGGGTGCTGGTACTGGGTCATGTTCTTCAATTCAAAAATATAGCTCTTGCCCAATTGCAGCTTGGCAATCGGGCGGTCGGCGCAGGTCTTGTCGGTGATGTCCCAGGCCTGGCCGTTGATCTGCCACAGGCTCGGCGGTTTACCGTTCTCGACATTGACCGAGACCTGGCCGACCCATTCAAAATTGAAGTTGAGTTTCTCGGCATTGGCCAGGTCCGGCTCGGCAATCGGGTTGGCCGGCAACGCAGGTGGCCACTCGCCAGGCGCCTCGGTGTTGGCCACCGAGCGGAAGGTGCCCAGGCGTACCGGGCCATTGCGGATCGACAGTTCTTCGCCGGTCGGCGGGGCCTTGATCGCCAGGCAGATGCGCATGCCCGGGCCCAGCCAGTATTCCTTGCCCAGGGGCCGGGGCTCGATGGGGTTGCCGTCCAGGGCGTAGATCTGCGCCTCGGCGTTGGGGATATTCAGGCGATAGGTCAGGGTGTTGTCGAGGTTGAGCAGGCGCACCCGGGTGATTTGCCCGGCCGGCAGGTCAATGACCGCCTGCGGCACACCGTTGATGGTCGACAGGCGCCCGGCCGTACCGCCACGGGCGGCTTCGCGGGGGATGCTGAATTCGACAAATTCGCCCTGTTCGTCGATATGCCAGTTTTTCAGGCTCAGGGTGCGCTCATGCTGGAAGCCGGTGGGCTCGCGCTCTTCGACAATCAACGGCCCGACCAGGCCACGGCCCAGCTCTTCGCTGCTGCTGACATGGGGGTGATACCAATAGCTGCCGGCATCCGGCACGCGGAACTGGTAGTCGAAATACTCGCCGGGCAATACCGGCAGTTGCGAGACATAGGGCACGCCGTCCATTTCCAGGGGCAGGCGGATACCGTGCCAATGGATGGTGGTGGCAACCGGCAGGTGGTTGATAAAGCGCACCCGCAGCCATTCACCCTGGCGTACGCGCAACTCGGTGCCCGGCGCCGAGGGACCGAACGCCCAGGCCTGGGTGGTGTGCCCCGGCACCAGTTCCACGTCCAGGGGCGCGGCAATCAGTTCGTAATCACGCCCGGCGCTGGCGTCCGCGACTTTCCCCAGCCAATAGCGATAGGCGCCACCGGCACCGACGCCCACCACTGCCAGGCCGGCGAGGCCACCAAGGATTTGTCGACGGGAAAAGGATCGGGACACAACAACCTCACGGATCTGCGCGGGCGCAAGGCCTGCAAAGGGCAAATACGATACACCCCTGCCGGCTAAACAGTAAGGCTTCGCATTGCCGCATGTGGGAGCAAGCGGGCTTGTGTGGGAGCCGGCTTGCCCGCGATAGCGCTGGGTCAGTCAATAGAGGTATCGACTGAAACGGCCTCATCGCGGGCAAGCCCGCTCCCACACAAGCGCGCCCCACCCTGGATTTTCAGCGTTGGTCAGTGTTTGGCGGCAGCCAGGATCAGCGCTTTCATCTCGGCAACCGCGCCCTTGAAACCGACGAACAGCGCGTGCGCCACCAGCGCATGGCCGATGTTCAGTTCGTTGATGCCCTTGATCGCCGCCACGGCTTCGACGTTGTGGTAATGCAGGCCATGGCCGGCGTTGACGATCAGGCCCTCGCGCAGGCCGCAGGCCACGCCGTCGATGATGCGCTGCAGTTCGTCAGCGACTTCGCTCGGGGTGGTGGCATCGGCGTAGCGGCCGGTGTGCAACTCGATGGCCGGTGCGCCCACGCGGTGCGAGGCTTCGATCTGCCGTTCGTCGGCGTCGATAAACAGCGAGACTTCACTGCCGATCTGCGACAGGCGCTCGACTGCGGCCTTGATCCGCGCTTCCTGGCCGGCCACATCCAGGCCGCCTTCGGTGGTCAGTTCCTGGCGGGTTTCCGGGACCAGGCAGATATGCGCCGGGCGGATGCGCTCGGCGAAGGCCATCATTTCTTCGGTGATGCCCATCTCGAAATTCATGCGGGTTTGCAGCACGTCCTTGAGCACCAGCACGTCGCGCTCCTGGATGTGCCGGCGGTCTTCGCGCAGGTGCACGGTGATCCCGTCGGCGCCTGCTTCTTCAGCATCCAGCGCGGCCTTGACCGGATCAGGGTAGCGGGTGCCCCGGGCCTGGCGCAGGGTGGCAACGTGGTCGATATTGACGCCAAGAAGAATGCGATTGCTGGTGGTCACGGAAGCGCTCCTGAAAAGGGAAAGAATCGGCGTACAGCATACACGGGGATGTCAGGGCTTCCGAAACAACTCGCGACTGACCAAGGGCCGACCGCCCAGATGCACAGCCAGGGCCTGGCGCATCAGGCGCTTGGCCGCAGACAAGGCACCGGGCGCGCTCCACTCGGCCTCGGCCATGGCCAGCAACTCGGTGCCCTGGAACAGGCCGGGTTGCAGCAGGTAGACACGCTCCAGCCCGGCGTCCACTTGCAGGCGGTACATGCCGTCGCTGGCGATGGGCTCGCCGTGCAGGTCGTTGTGCAGGTCGAAGCCGTAGCCCAGGTCGTCGAGCAGGCGCCACTCGAAAGCGCGCAGCAGCGGCTCCAGGGGACGGCCTTCAGCCAGGGCCAGCAGGGTCGCGGCATAGTGATCGAACACTGCGGGGTGCGGGTCTTCGGCGGGCAGCAGGCGGATCAGCAGCTCATTGAGGTACAGGCCGCTGAACAGCGCCTCGCCATTGAGCCAGGCCGAGGTGCCGATGCTTTCCAGGCGGCCGACGTTTTTCAGCTCGCCCTTGCCGCGAAACTCCACGTCCAGGGCCACAAATGGCCGCGCCAGCGTCCCCGCCTTGCCCCGCGCGCTGCGCAATACCGCACGCAGCCGACCCTGGGGCGTGAGGAAGTCCACCAGGGCGCTGGTCTCGCGGTAGGCGCGGCTGTGCAGGACGTAGGCGGGTTGGCTGGGGGGTGGGGATTGGGACATGAATGTCTCTTCGCGGAACTTAAGAACAGCGATAAACCAATGTGGGAGCTGTCTTGTGTGGGAGCTGGCTTGCCTGCGATGCAGACGCCTCGATGTATCAAGTAGACCGAGGCGATGCTATCGCAGGCAAGCCAGCTCCCACACAAGCCCGCTCCCACATTTTGTCCTGCGGTGTTACTGGTGACTGATTACAGGTCGCCGTAGCCCAGGGAACGCAACGCGCGCTCGTCATCGGACCAGCCACCCTTAACCTTCACCCACAGGTTAAGCATGATCTTGGAATCGAACAGCACTTCCATGTCCTTGCGCGCCTCGGTGCCGATGCGCTTGATGCGTTCGCCCTTGTCGCCAATGATGATTTTCTTCTGGCCGTCACGTTCGACGAGGATCAGCGCATGGATATGCAGGGTCTTGCCCTGCTGCTTGAACTCTTCGATTTCCACGGTGATCTGGTACGGCAGCTCAGCACCCATCTGGCGCATGATTTTCTCGCGTACCAGCTCGGCGGCGAGGAAACGGCTGCTGCGGTCGGTGATCTGGTCTTCCGGGAAGAAGTGCTCGTTCTCCGGCAGGTAGCCGGCGATCACCCGCTCCAGGGCTTCGAGGTTGTGCCCGTGCTGGGCCGAGATCGGCATGATCTGGGCGTTCGGCAGTTGTTCCTGCAACCAGCTCAGGTGCGGCATCAGCTCGGCTTTGTCTTCGATGCGGTCGGTCTTGTTCAGCGCGACGATCAATGGCCCGGTAACGTACTGCACACGCTCCAGGACCATCTGGTCTTCATCGGTCCACTTGGTGCGGTCGACCACGAAGATCACCACGTCGACGTCTTTCAACGCCGCCGAAGCGGTCTTGTTCATGTAGCGGTTCAGGGCTTTCTCGCCGCCTTTGTGCATGCCCGGGGTATCGACATAGACCGCTTGCACGTTGCCTTCGGTCTTGATGCCCAGCATGTTGTGGCGGGTGGTCTGCGGCTTGCGCGAGGTGATCGCCAGCTTCTGCCCCAGGATATGGTTGAGCAGCGTGGACTTGCCCACGTTGGGACGGCCGACGATGGCAACATAGCCACAGCGTGTTGCGGTTGAATCAGTCATGGCCATTCTCCACGCCCAGGGCAATCAGTGCTGCAGCGGCCGCTACCTGTTCGGCAATACGACGGCTCACACCCTGACCTCGGCTTTTTTCGTTCAATAAGGTGACTTCGCATTCGACGAAGAACACACGGCAGTGCGGCTCACCCTGGATATCCACCACTTCGTAGCGTGGCAGTTCGCAGCCACGCGACTGCAAGAATTCCTGCAGGCGGGTCTTGGGATCCTTGTTGGTATCCACCAGGGTCAGGCTGTCGATTTCCGACGCCAGCCAGGCCATGACCCGCTCCTTGGCCACTTCCATCCCGGCATCGAGATAGATCGCACCGATCAGGGCTTCCAGGGCATCGGCCAGGATCGACTCGCGACGGAAACCGCCGCTCTTCAACTCGCCGGACCCCAGGCGCAGGTACTCGCCCAGGTCAAAACCACGGGCCAGGACGGCCAGGGTCTCGCCTTTCACCAGGCGTGCGCGCAAGCGCGACAGCTGGCCTTCACGGGCCAGGGGGAAGCGGTTGAACAGGGCTTCGCCCGCGGCGAAGTTAAGGATGGCATCACCGAGGAACTCCAGGCGTTCATTGTTGCGCCCAGCAAAACTGCGGTGTGTAAGGGCAAGGACCATCAATTCCTGGTCCTTGAAGGTGTAGCCGAGCTGACGCTCAAGACGACTCAAAGAAACGCTCACGGTTTACCTACTGTCAGTACGTGGCGGCAAAGGCCATCGACGATTAACGCTGTGTTCAAATTCAAATCCTGGCAATGCTGCGTATTGCTCGAAGCCGGACCAATGTCCAAGCCCCAGAAAAGCATTCGGCGCTGTGTTCACAGCGCCGCATGGATTACTTGATCAGCCCTACCCGCGAGAAGTTCGGCAGGTGGCTGAGCTTGGGTTCCGGCCAGCTCATCCAGACCGCAAAGGCCTTGCCGACGATATTCTGGTCGGGAACCATGCCCAACAGCGCCTTGGGAATGCTTGGGTCATCCCAGTAGCGGCTGTCGTTGGAGTTGTCGCGGTTGTCGCCCATCATGAAATAGTGCCCGGCAGGCACGGTCCACTGGTTGTCGGGCGGCGAACGGTAGCGGCTCATTTCCTTGCGGATCTGGTGCTCTACCGCCCCGAGTTTTTCCTCGTACAGCTCGGCGCTGCCCAGGGTGTTCGGCTCGGAACCGATGAGTTTCTCGGCCACCGACTCGCCATTGACGAACAGGCGCTTGTCGCTGGTGTAGCGGATCACGTCACCCGGCAGGCCGACCACACGCTTGATGTAGTTGACGTTCGGGTCGCTTGGGTAGCGGAACACCATCACATCGCCGCGCTGCGGATCACCCACCTCGATGATTTTCTTGTCGATCACCGGCAAGCGGATCCCGTACGAAAATTTATTCACCAGGATGAAGTCGCCCACATCCAGGGTCGGTTTCATCGAGCCCGAAGGAATCTGGAACGGCTCTACCAGAAACGAGCGCAGCACCAGCACGATGAACAACACCGGGAAGAACGACTTGCCGTATTCAACCAGCAAGGGCTCTTTGTTGAGCTTCTCGATCACTACGCCATCGGGCTGGCTGACGCTGCCCTGATAGGACGCGATGGCCGCCCGACGACGCGGGGCGAAGAACAGCAGATCGAGCAGCGCCAGGAGACCACAGACGGCAACGGCGATGACCAGCAACAGCGGGAAATTTAGTGACATAGGACCTAACTATCCAACCTGAGCACCGCAAGGAAGGCTTCTTGTGGAATTTCCACGTTGCCCACTTGCTTCATGCGTTTTTTACCGGCCTTTTGCTTCTCAAGCAGCTTGCGCTTACGGCTGACGTCGCCGCCATAGCATTTGGCCAGTACGTTCTTTCTGAGAGCCTTGACGGAGGTCCGCGCAATGATCTGCCCGCCAATGGCGGCCTGGATCGCGACGTCGAACATCTGGCGCGGAATCAGTTCCTTCATCTTCTCGGTCAACTGACGACCTTTGTAGTGCGCATTATCCTTGTGCACGATCAGCGCCAGGGCATCGACCTTGTCGCCGTTGATCAGCACATCGAGCTTCACCAGATTGGCCGATTGGTAACGGTCGAAATGGTAATCCAGCGAAGCATAGCCGCGACTGGTGGATTTGAGGCGGTCAAAGAAGTCCAGGACCACTTCGTTCATCGGCAAATCATAGGTCACTTGGACCTGGGTGCCGAGGAACAGCATGTCGTGCTGCACGCCACGTTTTTCGATACACAGGGTAATGACGTTACCCAGGTGCTCCTGCGGCACAAGAATATTGGCCCGCACGATCGGTTCGCGCATGTCTTCGATGGACGACAGGTCCGGCAACTTGGACGGGTTGTCGACGTAAATCGTTTCACCGGTTTTCAGCGCCAGCTCAAAAATAACGGTTGGCGCGGTGGTGATCAGGTCCAGGTCGTACTCGCGCTCCAGGCGCTCCTGGATGATCTCCATGTGCAGCATGCCCAGGAACCCGCAGCGGAAGCCGAAGCCCAGGGCGTCGGAGCTTTCCGGGGTGTACTGCAACGACGAGTCGTTGAGAGTCAGCTTCTGCAGGGCTTCGCGGAAATCCTCGAAGTCGTCGGAGCTGACCGGGAACAGGCCGGCATAGACCTGCGGCTGGATGCGCTTGAAGCCTGGCAGCACGTCGACGTCCGGGGTGGAGCTCAAGGTCAGGGTGTCACCGACCGGTGCACCGTGGATGTCCTTGATACCGGCGATGATGAAGCCTACTTCACCGGCTTTCAGGTCAACGGTGGCGGTGTGTTTCGGATTGAAGACACCGACGCTGTCCACCAGGTGGATCTTGCCGGTGGACTTGACCAGGATCTTGTCGCCCTTCTTCACCCGGCCGTGGCGCACACGGACCAGGGACACAACGCCCAGGTAGTTGTCGAACCAGGAGTCGATGATCAACGCTTGCAGCGGATCTTCGATGTTGCCGGTAGGGGCGGGAATGGTCTTGACCAGGCGTTCGAGCACTTCGTCGACACCCAGGCCGGTCTTGGCGCTGCACTCGACGGCGTCGGTGGCGTCAATGCCGATGATTTTTTCGATTTCTTCCTTCACGCGGTCCGGGTCGGCCTGCGGCAGGTCGATCTTGTTCAGCACCGGCATGACTTCCAGGCCCTGCTCGATGGCGGTGTAGCAGTTGGCCACGGACTGGGCTTCAACGCCCTGCCCTGCGTCCACCACCAGCAGCGCGCCTTCGCAGGCGGCCAGGGAACGGCTGACTTCGTAGGTGAAGTCGACGTGGCCCGGGGTGTCAATGAAGTTCAACTGGTACTTGATACCGTCTTTGGCGGTGTAGTACAGGGTAACGCTGTGGGCCTTGATGGTGATCCCGCGCTCGCGTTCGAGGTCCATGGAGTCCAGAACCTGGGCTTCCATTTCACGCTCGGCAAGGCCGCCGCACATCTGGATGAATCGATCGGCCAGCGTCGACTTACCATGGTCAATGTGGGCGATGATGGAGAAATTGCGGATATGACTCAAATCACTCACGGATCAACACTCAAAAAGGCTGCAGGCAGATTGCCCGCTGAAAAATAGCCGGGAATTGTACCTGATGCTCAGGCCAGGCGTCATCTTTGACGACCAATAACAAAAATGCCCCGTTCTTGCGAATGGGGCATTTTTTGTTCAACACGCGCGGATCAAGCGGCCCGGCGCAACAGCCAGAAGCCGGCCAGGGCACAGATAGTGGTCGGCACCAGCACCGCAAACAGCGGCGAGAAACCGAATACCAGGCTCGACGGCCCCAGCAAGTCCTGGGCAATACGGAAAGTGAACCCCACCAAGACCCCGGTAAACACACGCTGGCCCAGGGTTACCGAGCGCAACGGGCCGAAAATAAACGAGATCGCCATCAATACCAAAGCGGCGGTCACCAGCGGCTGCAACACCTTGACCCAAAATGCCAGCCAGTAACGGCCGTTGTTCAGGCCCTGCTCCTTGAGGTAGTGGATATAGCTCCACAAACCGGAGATCGGCAGGCTTTCCGGGATCATCACCACGGTATTGAGCAGTTCTGGCTTGAGCGCAATGTCCCAGGCCTGTGTCGGCTCGTTGATCACCTCGGTGCTGGCCTCGGTGCCTTTGCCGGGATTGCGGAAATGGGTGGTGGTGACATCGCTCAACACCCACTGGTTGTCACTGAACTGGGCGCGCTTGGCAAAGCTCGACGACAGCATGTGGCGCTCATCGTCAAAGCGATAACGGGTCACACCCACCAGCAGGCCGCCGGGTTGCACCGCGTTGATGTGGATGAACTCATCACCCTGGCGGTGCCACAGGCCGCGCTTGGAACTCTGGGCATCGCCCGAGCCCAGGGCCAGCGCACGGTTGGCCTGGGCGGTGGTTTCCGCCGGTGGCGCCACGTATTCGCCGATCAGCACGCTGGCGGCCATCAGCAGCAGCATGGGTTTCATCACCGCCCAGACGATACGGGAAACAGACACCCCCGCCGCGCGCATGATGGTCAGTTCGCTGTTGCTGGCCAGGCTGCCCAGGCCGATCAGGCAGCCGATCAGCGCGGCCATCGGCATCATGTCGTAGAGGCGGCGCGGCGCGGTCAGTGCCACGTAGCTCAGGACGTCCGTGACCGTATAGGTCTCGGTGACGTTGCCCACTTCATCAATAAAGGCAAACAACGACGCCAGGCCGAGGATGATGCCCAATACCGCCAGGATGGCGACCAGTACGCTGCTACCGATGTAGCGATCCAGCTTACCCACGAGCCATCTCCTTCATGCCGCGACGGCTCTGCATTTTCAAGCGAATCGGTTCCCAATAGAGCAGGCCCAGGCCAATCATCAGGAAGATACCGTGGACCCACCACAACCCCAGGAGCGGCGACAGCTTGCCCTTCTCCAGGGCGCCGCGGGCGGAAATCAGGATGGTCAGGTAGGCCATGTACAGCAGAATCGCCGGCAGCAGCTTGAGGAAGCGGCCCTGGCGCGGGTTGACCCGGGACAGTGGCACCGCCATCAGGGTGACGATAAACACCAGCAGCGGCAGGGAGAGGCGCCATTGCAGCTCGGCGATCGCCCGCAACTCCTTGCTACCGATCAGGGCACTTGTCGGGAGGGCATCGCGGTCGGTGACCTCGTTGCTGACTTCCGGCCGGGCCAGCATGACGCCGTAGGTGTCGTACTTGATGGCGCGGTAGTCGGCCTGGCCGGGGCTGCCGTCGTAGCGATAGCCGTTTTCCAGGATCAGGTAGCGGCTGCCGTCCGGGCGTACTTCCTGGCGCCCGCTATCGGCCACCAGTACGGAAATGCCACGGTCTTTCTTGTCCTGGCCCAGGCGCTTCTCGGAAATGAACACACCGCCGAGGTTGGTCCGATCATCGGTCATGCGCTCGGTGTAGGTCACACGGGTGCCATCGTTGAGTGCCTGGAAGCGGCCCGGCTCAAGGGTGTCGAACTCGGTCATCGCGTCCTGTTTGTTGAGCACCAGCTGGAACTGCATAAGGCCCTGAGGCGCCAGGCTCAAGCTCAGCCAGGCCACCACCAGCGCCACGCCGGTGGCCGGGACCATGGTCATGGCCAGCAAGCGCTGCTGGCTCATGCCGGTGGCCGAGAGCACGGTCATTTCGCTTTCGAGGTAGAGCCGGCCATAGGCCAGCAGGATCCCGAGAAACAGGCCCAGGGGCAGGATCAGTTGCAGGAACCCTGGCATGCGAAAGCCCATGATCAGGAACAATGAACCGGGATCCAGGGCCCCCGAGGCAGCCTGGGCCAGGTATTTGACGAAACGACCACTCATGATGATGACCAGCAACACCGCACTCACGGCACTCAGGGTCAGCAGAACTTCGCGGGACAGATAACGGAAGACAATCAAACCAGACACTCCAGGGTTGTCAGGCTAAGGCGGCCAAACAAGCAAGCATATCAAGTCGCCCCGTTGACACGGGCCGGCGAAAAAGATGGCGCATTATCCTGTGATTGTCGGCGCCTGTCACGGAGCTTGCTCACACCCGTGCACAAAGCTGGCCTCAAGGGTTGTCAGGCTGAGGCGGCGCGGTACAAACTGCTGGCTTTGTCGCGTTCGCTCAGGCGAGCCCAGCCTACAGGCCGGAGTACAGACTCCAGGCTCTTTGACCTTTATATAAGGGACCCGAACATGGAATTGGTTGTAAAAAGCGTTAGCCCCGAAACGTTGAAGACCGCCACCCTCGTGGTCGCCATCGGCGAAGGCCGCAAGCTCGGCGCGGCCGCCAGGCAAGTTGACGAACTGAGCGGTGGCGCCATCAGCGCCGTGCTCAAGCGTGGCGACCTGGCCGGCAAGGTCGGCCAAAGCCTGCTGCTGCAAAGCCTGCCCAACCTCAAGGCCGACCGCGTATTGCTGGTAGGCGTGGGCAAGGACGCCGAACTGGGCGACCGCCCGTTCCGCAAAATCATCAGCGCCATCTTCGGCACCCTCAAGGGCCTGGGCGGCAGCGATGCGGCACTGGCGCTGGACGAAATCGTGGTCAAGGGCCGCGACAGCTATGGCAAGACCCGCCTGCTGGCCGAAACCCTGCTGGACGGTGGTTACACATTCGATCAGTTCAAGAGCCAGAAAGCCGAACCCCGTGCCCTGAAGAAAATCACCCTGCTGACCATCAAGGCCGCCCAGGCTGAAGTGCAGCGCGCCACCACCCACGCCCAGGCTATCGCGACCGGCATGGCGTTCACCCGCGACCTGGGCAATATGCCACCTAACATCTGCCACCCGACCTACCTCGGCGAGCAGGCCAAGGCCTTGGGCAAAGCGTTCAAGGGCCTGAAAGTCGAAGTCCTGGACGAGAAAAAGATCAAGGAACTGGGCATGGGCTCGTTCTATGCCGTGGGCCAGGGCAGCGACCAGCCACCACGCCTGATCGTCATGCAATACAACGGCGGCAAGAAAGCCGACAAGCCGTTCGCCCTGGTCGGTAAAGGCATCACCTTCGACACCGGCGGCATCAGCCTCAAGCCGGGCGCCGGCATGGACGAGATGAAGTACGACATGGGCGGCGCCGCCAGTGTCTTTGGCACCCTGCGCGCCGTGCTGGAGCTCAAGCTGCCGATCAACCTGGTGTGCATCCTGGCCTGCGCCGAGAACATGCCGAGCGGCGGTGCTTCCCGCCCTGGCGATATCGTGACGACCCTGAGCGGCCAGACCGTGGAAATCCTCAACACCGACGCCGAAGGCCGCCTGGTGCTGTGCGATGCCCTGACCTACGCCGAGCGCTTCAAGCCGCAAGCGGTAATCGATATCGCCACCCTGACCGGGGCCTGCATCGTCGCCCTGGGCTCCCACACCTCAGGCCTTTTGGGCAACAACGACGAGCTGGTCGAGCAACTGCTCAGCGCCGGCAAGGCCGCCGACGACCGCGCCTGGCAACTGCCGCTGTTCGATGAGTACCAGGAGCAACTGGACAGCCCGTTCGCCGACATCGCCAACATTGGCGGGCCAAAGGCCGGCACCATCACCGCCGCGTGCTTCCTGTCGCGGTTTGCCAAGAACTTCAACTGGGCCCACCTGGACATCGCCGGCACCGCCTGGACCAGCGGTGGCAAGGACAAGGGCGCTACCGGCCGTCCGGTGCCGCTGCTGACCCAGTACCTGCTGGATCGCGCCAAAGCCTAAACGCAACCCTGTAGGAGCCGATTTACAGGCTCCTACAGGGTTTTGCGTGCCTGCCTGGACATGTAATGACCCAAGTCGACTTCTATATATTACCCAGCGCCGATCCTTCGGCTCGCCTGGACTTTGCCTGCAAACTCACGGAAAAGGCCTGGCGCATGGGCCACCGCATCTATCTGCATTGCAGCGATGCCGCCCAGCGCGAAGACCTCGATGCCCGCCTGTGGCGCTTCAAGGGCGAGAGCTTCGTGCCCCACGGCCCCGCAGAATCGGAGCCAGGGGGGCTGGTGGTGCTGGGTGTAGGCGACAGTTGTGGTGATCACCATGACCTGTTGGTCAACCTGGACCTGAAAGTGCCGGCCTTTGCCAAGGGGTTCGCCCGGGTGGCGGAAGTGGTGGTGGAAGATCCGGCTATTCGTCAGGCCGCGCGGGAGAGTTTCCGTTTCTACCGCGAACAGGGCTATTCTCTGCAAGATCACCGATTACAGCGACTCTGAGCACATGATGGACACTTCAAACCCGCTAAAACCCTCCGACCACCTGCTGGACGACCTTGAGTCGATCCGCCAGTTGCTGGGTGATGACAACCTGCAACCGCCGCTGCTGACCGAGACCGTCGCCACCGGCGAAGTACAGATCCCCCTGCTGTTCGATCTGGTCGGCGCCAAGCCTGCCGCCGCCGAGCCGGTCGAACCGCCCCTCGTGCAAGCAGAACCGGCCGCCGAAAAAGCCCCCGACGCCCTGCTGCTGCACCTGGACAACGAATTGCGCGCCGCGGCGCAATTGATCATGCAGGACGTGATCGACGACTTCGCCCCGCATATCGAAACCGAGATCAAGCGCCGGATGGATGCGCGAATGGAGCGGTTGCTCAGCCAGTACCAGTCCTGACCCACACAAATCCCCCCTGTGGGAGCGGGCTTGCCCGCGATGGCGGTGGGTCAGTTGAAAGATACTTGGCTGATACACCGCTATCGCGAGCAAGCCCGCTCCCACACAAGCCCACTGCCACATTTGATCCGCGTAAGCCTTAGCCCCTCTCTTCGTCTCGCCCTCTCCCCTATCCCCCGTTATACTTGTCGGCTTTCCTGAATAAATGCCAACTAGGGTCCCGCCGCGCATGGATAAGACCTACCAGCCGCACGCTATTGAAACTTCCTGGTACAACACCTGGGAGTCCGAGAACTATTTCGCCCCGCAAGGCGCGGGTGATTCCTACACCATCATGATCCCGCCGCCGAACGTCACCGGCAGCCTGCACATGGGTCACGGCTTCAACAACGCGATCATGGACGCCCTGATCCGTTTCCGTCGCATGCAGGGGCGCAATACCCTGTGGCAGCCGGGCACCGACCATGCCGGTATCGCCACCCAGATGCTGGTGGAACGCCAACTGGAAGCCAGCGGCCAGAACCGTCACGACCTGGGCCGCGAGAAATTCCTGGAAAAGATCTGGGAATGGAAGGACCAGTCCGGCGGCAATATCAGCCGTCAGATCCGTCGCCTGGGCTCGTCCGTAGACTGGAGCCGCGAGCGTTTCACCATGGACGACGGCCTGTCGGAAGCAGTCAAGGAAGCCTTCGTGCGCCTGCATGAAGATGGCCTGATCTACCGCGGTAAGCGCCTGGTCAACTGGGACACCAAGCTGCACACGGCGATTTCCGACCTTGAAGTGGAAAACCACGACGAGAAAGGTTTCCTGTGGAACCTCAAGTACCCGCTGGCCGACGGCGCCAAGACTGCCGAAGGCCACGACTACCTGATCGTCGCCACCACCCGCCCGGAAACCATGCTCGGCGACTCCGCTGTGGCCGTTAACCCGAACGATGAGCGCTACCAGGCCCTGATCGGCCAATTCGTCGAACTGCCATTGGTCGGCCGGCGTATCCCGATCATCGCCGATGATTACTGCGACCCCGAATTCGGCACCGGCTGCGTGAAAATCACCCCGGCCCACGATTTCAACGACTATGAAGTCGGCAAGCGCCACAACCTGCCGCTGCTGAATATCTTCGACAAGAACGCCGCCGTCCTGCCGGCCTGTCAGGTGTTCAACCTCGACGGCACGCTGAACGACAGTGTCGATGGCAAGATCCCAGCCGAATACGCCGGCCTCGACCGTTTTGAAGCGCGCAAGCAGATTGTGGCTGCGTTCGATGCCGCCGGCCTGCTGGTCAGCGTGGACGACCACGCCCTGAAAGTGCCCAAAGGCGACCGCTCCGGCACCGTGATCGAGCCGTGGCTGACCGACCAGTGGTACGTCTCCACCAAGCCATTGGCAGAACCGGCGATTGCTGCTGTGGAAGATGGCCGCATCCAGTTCGTGCCCAAACAATACGAAAACATGTACTTCTCGTGGATGCGCGATATCCAGGATTGGTGCATCAGCCGTCAGTTGTGGTGGGGCCACCGCATTCCGGCCTGGTACGACGAGTCGGGCAAAGTCTATGTCGGCCGCGATGAAGCCGAAGTGCGCGCCAAGCACAACCTCGGTGCGGACGTGGCGCTGCAACAGGACAACGACGTACTGGACACCTGGTTCAGTTCGGGCCTGTGGACCTTCTCGACCCTGGGCTGGCCGCAGCAGACCGAGTTCCTGAAGAAATTCCACTCCACCGACGTGCTGGTCACCGGTTTCGACATCATTTTCTTCTGGGTTGCCCGGATGATCATGCTCACCATGCATTTGGTGAAGAACGAGGATGGCACCCCGCAGGTGCCGTTCAAGACCGTGTACGTGCACGGCCTGGTGCGTGATGGCCAGGGCCAGAAGATGTCCAAGTCCAAGGGCAACGTGCTGGACCCACTGGACATCATCGACGGCATCGACCTGGAAACCCTGGTGCAAAAACGCACCTCGGGCCTGATGCAGCCGAAACTGGCGAAAAAGATCGAGAAGCAGACCCGCGACGAGTTCGCCGACGGCATCGCCAGCTACGGCACCGATGCCCTGCGCTTCACCTTCTGCTCGCTGGCGTCCACCGGTCGCGACATCAAGTTCGACATGGGCCGCGTCGAAGGCTATCGCAACTTCTGCAACAAGATCTGGAACGCGGCGCGCTACGTGCTGGACAAGGGCGAAGACTGCGGCCAGAACGGCGAAGCCTTTGAGCTGTCCCTGGCTGATCGCTGGATCATCTCCCAGTTGCAGCGCACCGAAGCCGAAGTGACCCGCCAACTCGACCAGTTCCGTTTCGACCTGGCCGCACAAGCGCTGTACGAGTTCATCTGGAACCAGTATTGCGACTGGTACCTGGAACTGTCCAAGCCGGTGCTGTGGGACGAGAACGCACCGATCGAGCGCCAGCGCGGCACCCGTCGCACCCTGGTGCGCGTGCTGGAAGTGGCGTTGCGCCTGGCGCATCCGTTCATGCCGTTCATCACCGAAGAAATCTGGCAGCGCCTGGCGCCGCTGGCCGGTATCGAAGGCAAGACCATCATGCTGCAACCTTGGCCGGTGGCCAATGAAGCCCGCATCGACGAGGCCGCCGAAAGCGATATCGAATGGCTCAAGGCCCTGATGCTCGGCACGCGCAATATCCGCGCCGAGATGAACATCGGCCCGGGCAAGCCATTGGCGGTGTTCGTGAAGAACGCTAGTGCCGAAGACCAGCGCCGTCTCACCGAGAACGACGCCCTGCTCAAGAAGCTGGCCAAGCTAGAGTCGATCACTGTATTGGCTGATGGCGCCGAAGCACCGCTGTCTGCCACCGCACTGGTTGGCGAGATGGAAGTGCTGGTGCCGATGGCCGGGCTGATCGACAAAGGCGCCGAACTGGCGCGCCTGGACAAGGAAATCCTGCGTTTGCAAGGCGAAGTGCAGCGCGTGGGCGGCAAGCTGTCCAATGCCGCCTTCGTCGACAAGGCCCCGGCCGAAGTCATCGACAAGGAACGCGCCAAGCTGGCCGAAGCCGAACAGGCCTTGGGCAAGCTGGCGGAGCAACATGCGCGGATTTCCAGCCTGTAAGGGCCGGCCTGCGTAAAAAAGAGACCTTCGGGTCTCTTTTTTTTGGCTCTGGAAAACACCCCACTGCCCATTGAAAACCCGATCAATGTGGGAGCTGGCTTGCCTGCGATAGCCTCACCTCGGTCTACCTGATAGGCCGAGTCGCTTGCATCGCAGGCAAGCCAGCTCCCACATTTGCCCGGGTCGGGCTCAGGATGTGTGACAATGGCCGCCACTTTGAGCCAACACCAGAATCATCATGACCGCCCCCAGCACACCCAAACCGCCCCGCAAGAAGCCGAAAACCGCCGCCCCGGCCAAGCCCGTCGCGCCACGTAAAGAGGCCACTCTGCACCCGCGCAACCGCCACCAGGGCCGCTACGACTTCCCGGCGCTGATCAAGACCACGCCGGAACTGGCCCAGTTCGTGATCCTCAACCCCTACGGCAAGGAAAGCATCGACTTCGCCAACCCCGACGCAGTGCGGGTGTTCAACCGGGCGTTGCTCAAGGCGTTCTATGGCGTGCAGCACTGGGATATCCCGGCTGACTACCTGTGCCCACCGGTGCCAGGGCGTGCCGATTACGTGCACTTCCTCGCCGACCTGCTGGCCAGCGTCAACGATGGCAAGATTCCCCGGGGCTCAATCGTCAAGGTGCTGGACATCGGCATGGGCGCCAACTGCGTCTACCCGCTGATCGGCTACATGGACTACCGCTGGAATTTCCTCGGCTCCGAGATCGACCCGACCGCCGTGGCGGCCGCCAAGGCCATCGTGCAGTCCAATGACCTGAGCAAGGTCATCCAGTTGCGCCTGCAAAGCAACCCCAAGCATATTCTGCTGGGGCTGCTGGAGCCGGGTGAGCGTTTTGACCTGACCATGTGCAACCCGCCGTTCCATGCCTCCATGGACGAAGCGACCAAAGGCAGCGAGCGTAAATGGCGCGCCCTGGGCAAGGCCGACCCCAAGCGCAAGTTGCCGGTACTGAACTTCGGCGGCCAATCGGCAGAGCTGTGGTGTGAGGGCGGTGAAGCGCGGTTTGTCACGCAATTGATCGCCGAAAGCGCGCACTTTGCCCATAAAGTGCTGTGGTTCAGCACCCTGGTGTCAAAAGCGTCCAACCTGCCCGCCATCCAGACCGCGCTGAAAAAGGCCGGCGCCCTGGAAAGCCAGGTGGTGGAGATGTCCCAGGGCCAGAAACAGAGCCGTTTTGTGGCCTGGACCTTCCAGACCAAGAACGAGCAGCAGATCTGGCGCCAGCGCTGGGTGCGCTAGGGGCAAATCGCAGGCAACAAAAAACCGTGCCCGGATCGCTCCGGTGCACGGTTTTTTTTACTGCGTCTTACTTGTTGATCGAGTCGGTCAGGCCTTTGGCCACAACCAGCTTGATCACTTTCTTCGCAGCGATTTCGATGGCAGCGCCAGTCGAAGGGTTACGGCCGGTACGGGCTGGACGCTCGGTCACTTTCAGTTTGCCAACACCTGGCAGAGTGATTTCGCCACCGTTGTCCAGCTGGTCACCAACGATCTGAGCCAGCTGCTCCAGTACGGCACGTACTTGAACCTTGGTGGTGTCAGTGGATTCGGCGATATCAGCGATCAGTTGGTCTTTAGTCAAAGCCATTATGGTGTTCCTTCCCTATCAAATTCATTTGGATTGCAGAGTGCAGTGTCAGCCATCGAGCCCGACCGTCATGGCCTGGCACCCCTGGCCATAACCGCGAGAGATCGGGGTTATAGATGCCTGAAACGGGGTTTGGTTCGACCTGACAAATGCTGAATGCACGCTTAACGCCGATACATCGCGTAAGACCGGGCAAAACTAGCACAGAGACGGGGAAATATCCGCTTCTACCGACCCATTTGGTCAGCTTTATCGCTCTAAACCGTGAAAAAAAGGCATATGAGCTGTCAGAGGGCTGCCAAAACCGCTGCAAACGACGCTGCGACCAACGGGTGCGGTACACTGGCGACTTTTTCCGGGAGGCCAACCGCTCCCGCCCAACCAGCCGAGAAGCCCATGCCGATCCGTCACTGCATCGTCCACCTGATCGACAAAAAACCCGACGGCACGCCCGCAGTTCTCCACGCCCGTGACTCCGAATTGGCCGAGTCCGCCGCCATCGAGAACATGCTCGCCGACCTCAACGAGAGCTATAACGCCAAACAAGGCAAGGCCTGGGGTTTGTTCCATGCCGAGTCCGGCGCGCACCCGTTCAGCGGCTGGTTGAAGGAATATTTCGAGGGTGGCAAGGATTTCACTGCCTTCAGCCGGATTGCCGTGGAGCATCTGCAAAAGCTGATGGAGGAATCCAACCTCTCCGTCGGCGGCCACGTGCTGTTTGCCCACTATCAACAAGGCATGACCGACTACCTGGCCATCGCCCTGCTGCACCACAGTGAAGGCGTGGCGGTGACCGACGAGCTGGACGTGACGCCCTCGCGCCACCTGGACCTGGGCCAGTTGCACCTGGCGGCACGCATCAACGTGTCCGAATGGCAGAACAACAAGCAGTCCAAGCAGTACATCTCGTTTATCAAGGGCAAGAACGGCAAGAAGGTCTCGGAGTACTTCCGCGACTTTATCGGCTGCCAGGAAGGCGTCGACGGCCCGGGCGAGACCCGCACCCTGCTCAAGGCCTTCAGTGACTTCGTCGAAAGCGAAGACCTGCCGGACGAATCCGCCCGCGAAAAAACCAAGACCCTGGTGGACTACGCCAGCAGCCAGGCCAAGCTCGGCGAGCCCATGGGCCTGGAAGAGCTGTCGGGCCTGATCGATGAAGATCGGCCAAAGGCCTTCTACGACCATATCCGCAACAAGGATTACGGCCTGTCGCCGGAAATCCCCGCCGATAAGCGCACCCTCAACCAGTTCCGCCGCTTCACCGGGCGCGCCGAAGGTTTGTCCATCAGCTTTGAAGCGCACCTGTTGGGCGACAAGATCGAGTATGACGAGGCCGCCGGCACCCTGATCATCAAGGGGTTGCCGACCCAACTGACCGACCAGCTCAAGCGCCGTAACTGATGCTCGGCGGGGTCCTGAAGAAAGTCCTGCTGGTGTTGCTGGTGGTGGTAGCGATCCAGAACTGGGGCAAGGTCGAGCGACTGTTCAATCCGTCGCAGGTCGTCCCGGAGCAGGTACGCGCCACTGCCCGGGTGACGTTGTACACCACCGACTGGTGCGGGTACTGCAAGCAAACCCAGCGCTTCCTCGATCAGAAGGGCATTCCCTACACCCGCGTGGATATCGAGAAGGATGCCCAGGGACGCAAGACCTATGAAGCCCTGGGCGGCGGCGGGATTCCGTTTGTAGACGTCAATGGCACGCAGATCCGCGACTACAACCCGCAGGCCATCCTGTCTGCCCTGAACCTGTAGGCGCAAGCAAACCCTAATGCCGATCAGTTAAGCGCAGATCCCCTGTGGGAGCGGGGGGGGGGGGGGGGGGGGGGGGGGGGGGGGGGGGGGGGGGGGGGGGGGGGGGGGGGGGGGGGGGGG
>NZ_JBWKWY010000043.1:0-39319 GCF_059422465.1 Pseudomonas sp. GW821-FHT01D09 | reverse complement strand
GGATGGCGGTGGGTCAGTCGCTATATCCTTGGCTGACACACCGCCATCGCAGGCAAGCCAGCTCCCACATGTGGATCGCGTTGCATCAAGCCTCTGCGGATTATTCCGCCGTTGGCGCTGGCTGGATAGCTAGCTGGTCCGCCAGGCGCACGAACGCCGCCAGGTCCAACTGCTCCGGGCGTAGGCTGCCGTCGACACCGGCTGCTTCGATTTCGGCGTTGCTCAGCAGGGCCTTGAGTGTATTGCGCAGGGTCTTGCGGCGTTGGTTGAACGCTTCGCGCACCACCCGTTCCAGCAGGCGATGATCCTTGGCCGGATGCGGAAGGACCGCGTGAGGCACCAGGCGCACAATCGCCGAGTCCACTTTTGGCGGCGGGTTGAACGCACCCGGACCGACATTGAACAGGTGCTCGACCCGGCAGTGGTACTGGACCATGATCGACAGGCGACCCCAATCACCACCGCCAGGGCCGGCCGCCAGGCGCTCGACCACTTCCTTTTGCAACATGAAATGCATGTCGCGGATGATCCCGGCGTTGTTCAGCAGGTGAAAGATCAGCGGTGTAGAGATGTTGTATGGCAGGTTGCCGACCACTCGTAGGCTGTGGGGGGCCGCATTGAGGCTGTTGAAGTCGAACTTCAATGCATCGCCCTGGTGCAGGTTGAAGTTGGACTTGCCGGCAAATTGCTGGTTGAGGATCGGGACCAGGTCCTTGTCCAGCTCAATCACATCCAGTTGCCCACCACTGTTGAGCAGGCCCTGGGTGAGGGCGCCCTGGCCCGGGCCGATTTCCAGCAGGCGGTCTTCAGGCTTGGCATGGATGGAGCGCAGGATGCGGTCGATAACGCCGGCATCGTGCAGGAAGTTTTGCCCGAAGCGCTTGCGCGCCCGGTGTTGGTAATGCTCGGTCATATACGGGTCTCGGCCATCTGATAGGCGGTTTCCAGGGCCACGTGCAGGCTGCCGGTATCGATCTTGCCGCTGCCCGCCAGGTCCAGGGCGGTGCCATGGTCGACGGAGGTGCGGATGATCGGCAGGCCCAGGGTCACGTTGACTGCGGCGCCGAAGCCTTTGTATTTCAGCACGGGCAGCCCCTGGTCATGGTACATCGCCAGCACTGCATCGCAGTGCTCCAGATATTTGGGGGTAAACAGAGTGTCCGCAGGCAATGGGCCACGCAGGTCCATGCCGTCTTGGCGCAGGCGCTCTAGTGTGGGTTCGATGATGTCGATTTCTTCATGGCCCAGGTGGCCGCCTTCACCCGCGTGGGGGTTGAGGCCACACACCAGGATTCGCGGCTGGGCGATGCCGAATTTGTGTTGCAGGTCGGCGTGCAGGATGCGCGTTACGCGCTCCAGGCGCTCCGGGGTGATGGCATCGGCAACCTGGCGCAAGGGCAGGTGAGTGGTCACCAGTGCCACGCGCAGGCCGCGGGTTGCCAGCATCATCACCACTTGTTCGGTGTGCGTCAGCTCGGCCAGGAACTCGGTATGGCCGGAGAAGGCGATACCGGCTTCGTTGATCACGCCTTTGTGCACCGGCGCGGTGATCATCCCGGCGAAGTCGCCGTCGAGGCAGCCTTGCCCGGCGCGGGTCAGGGTGTGCAGGACGAAGGCGGCGTTGGCCTTGTCCAGTTGCCCGGCGACCACCTTGGCCTGCAGCGGGGTGTCCCACACGTACAGGCTGCCCGCGGGGGCCGGCTGGTCGGGCCAGTTGCCCGGTGAGACGGGCTGCAAGTCGACAGCCACGCCCAGTTGCGCGGCCCGCTCAAGGAGCAGGTCGCGGCTGGTAATGGCAATCAGGGGGTGAGGCTGGGCTTGCGAGGCGAGCAGCAGGCACAGGTCTGGACCTATGCCGGCCGGCTCGCCGGGTGTCAACGCGAAACGCTGGGGTTTCACTGGGCTGCCTGGTCGGTGCCTGTCGGTTCGGCGCCAGGCAGCTTGTTTTCCACGTAGGCTTCGTCACGGATCTGACGCAACCAGGTTTGCAGCTCTTCGTCGTATTTGCGGTTACGCAGTACGGTCAGCGCTTGTTGCTCACGGGCCTGGCTGGTGTTGTCGGTGGCGCGGCGGCCAAGGACTTCCAGGACGTGCCAGCCATATTGGGTCTTGAACGGCTTGGACAGCACACCTTGCGGCGTCTCGTTCATGACTTGCTGGAACTCGGGCACCAGGGCCCGTGGATCGATCCAGCTGAGGTCGCCGCCATTAAGGGCCGAACCCGGATCTTCCGAGAAGCTTTTGGCCAGGGTGGCGAAGTCTTCGCCGCCTTCGATGCGCTCATAGATCTTTTGCGCCAGCTCCTTGGTTTGTGCCTCGGTGCGGATTTCGCTTGGCTTGACCAGGATGTGACGGACATGCACTTCGTCTTTCAGCGAAGTCTCACCGCCGCGACGCTCCAGCAACTTGAGAATGATGAAGCCGCCAGGCGTGCGTGCAGGTTGGGTGATACCACCCACTTCCATGGCGCTCAGCTCACGGTCAAACGGTGGTGGCAATTGAGCGGCTTTACGCCAGCCCATATCACCGCCTTCGAGGGCGTTGTCGCTGCCGGACTGGGCAATGGCCATTTGGGCAAAGTCGGCACCGGCCTTGAGACGGTCATAGATCGCCTGGGTCTTCGCGGCCGCGGCATTGAGTTGCTCGGCGTTGGCGCTGTCTGGCGTCGGGATCAGGATATTGGCCAGGCGCAGCTCTTCGGAGAGTTGCATCTTGCCCAGGTCCGAGGCCAGGAAGTTCTTCACTTCCTGCTCCGATACCTGCACGCGCTCGGCCACACGGCGCTGCCGCACACGGCTGATGATCATTTCGCGGCGGATCTGGTCGCGGGCGTCCTCATAGGACAAACCGTCGCGGGCCAGGGCGGCGCGGAACTGATCAATGCTCATGTTGTTGCGTTGAGCGATGGTGCCGACAGCCTGGTTCAGTTCTTCGTCGGTGATACGGATGCCCGAGCGGTCGCCAATCTGCAATTGCAGGTTTTCGACGATCAGGCGCTCCAGCACCTGCTGGTCCAGGACGCTGGTCGGTGGCACGCCACCGCCACGCTTGGCGATGGTTTGCTGAACTTCCTTGACCCGTTGGTCGAGTTGGCTCTGCATGATCACGTCGTTATCGACGATGGCCACCACCTTGTCCAACGGTTGCACGCCAGCGTGCGCCGCTGCAGTGCCCAGGAACAGCGCGCCCAGCATCAGCGGGCGCAGACAATCAGAAAGCTTGATCTTCACGTTCACGATAACCTTGGATGCCTTTTTCGAGGAAGCTCTCTACCTTGGCGCCAGTCAGGCCGCCGAGTCCCTTGAGGACGATTTGGAGGAAGAGCCCGTGGTCGCCTTTTTCGTTCAGCGGGGCGATCTGGGTGTATTCGTCGTTGGAAACCCAATAACGGTTGATTACACGCAGTTTCCAGCAGCAGTTGTCGTACTCGAAACCACCAAAGGCTTCCAGGGTACGGTTGCGTGCATAGTCATACTGCCAGCGGGTGATCAGGTTCCACTGTGGAATGATCGGCCACATCATCGAGAAGTCGTGTTGCTGGATTTTGTAGTAATCCTTCACGTAGTTCGCGGTGTCCGAAGGGACGCTGTAGTCGCCGCCAAACTGCCATTTGCCGGTCAGCTGGTTGTATACCACCTGGTCATTGCGATAGCGGTAACCAACGTTGATAACCTTGTTCGGGTTGTCTTCCGGCTGGTAGTGGAACATGGCGCTACCGGAGCGTGGAGCGTGCTCCTCGGTGTCCCAGTTGTAGTCGGCGGTGGCGCGCCAGTCGCGATTAAAGCGGAACTCGTAGTCCAGGGCGATTGGCGAGACGTCCGACCGTGAGTCAGCGCGATCGGCAGCCACGATCCCTGGCAGTTGCACTTCGCGATCCTTGAAGTACAGCGCCTGGCCGACGGAAACGCGTTGACGTTCAAAGCCGTTTTCTTCGATCCAGCGACTGGTTACGCCCAGGGACAGTTTGTTTTCGTCGCCGATCCGGTCAGAACCCGAGAAGCGGTTGTCGCGAAAGAGCGAGCTGTAGCTGAACGAGGTTTCGCTGGTGTCGAACACCGGGATATCGTCCTGGTCTTTCTCTGGAACATAGAGGTAGAACAGGCGTGGTTCCAGGGTCTGGTTGTAGTTCTTGCCAAACCACTGGGTGCTGCGGTCGAAGTACAGGCCGCTGTCGACACTGGCAATCGGGATGGAGCGGTTTTGAGAACTCTTGAACTCCTGGCCAGCAGCGACCATTTGTGCCTTGCCTATACCGTCAAGATCAAGATCGTACTTGGTGTAGGCATACTTGAGCTTCGGCGTAATGAAACCGTAGCTTGAGGTCATCGGCAGCGAAACGCTTGGCGCCATATTCAACCGTGTGCCGTTGGCCCGGGTAAGCCCAGTGACATAGGTGTCAAGGCGCTGGGTATTGATGCCATATTTATCGGTAAAGTCCCCGGTCTCAAGATCCCGGTCAAACCTTACCGCTTCTGCGTCATAGGCAAAATTCAGGCCGCCAGGATGGTATGGCAGCGAACCGTTGAAGGTGATCTGCGGCAAGCGGTTGTACGGGGTGATCTGGGAGATCGTCGCCAACTTGTACGCTTGCAGGTTCAGGCGTGCGTTGAAGTTGTCACCGCGATAGTTCACGGCAGCTTGCTGATTAAGCGCATCGCGCCTTTCAACACCAATCTGGTCGGTCCGCAGATCCTGGAAGTAGTACGGGTCGCTGATGTCGGTGTAGTCGACTTCAGTCATGACGCGCGAATCCAGGCCGCCCTTGTGCTGCCAGTTAAGCATCCAGCGGGTTTTCTCGTAATCCGTCTGCTTGCGGCGCTCGTCGTTGTCGTCGTTCAGGTAGGCACCGCCGACCTGGCCTTCGCTGGACTTGGTGAGGTAGCGGAACTCGCCTTCCAACAGCATGCCGCGCTTGCCCATATAACGCGGGTACAACGTGGCATCGTAGTTCGGTGCCAGGTTGAAGTAGTAAGGCGTTACCAGGGTAAAGCCACTTTCCCCGCTAGAGCTGTAGCTCGGCGGCAGGAAACCGGACTGACGGCGATCATCAATCGGGAAGTAGATGTACGGGGTGTACAGGATCGGGATGTTCTTGACCCGCAACGTCGCGTTGGTCGCCGTACCGAAACCGGTGGCCGGGTTCAACGTGATGTTGTTGCCGCGCAGTTGCCAGGCATTGCTGTCTGGTTCGCAGGTGGTGTACGTACCGTCCTTGAGACGGATGATCGCGTTTTCGGCGCGCTTGGCGTACAGCGCGTTACCGCGGATGCGCGATTTGTGCATCACGTATTCGGCGTTGTCGATCTGCGCGGCGCCGGTGTCCAGCTGGACCTGGGCATGGTCGCCGACGATCAGCGCGCCATTGTCGCGCAGTCGCACGTTGCCGTTGAGCTCGCCACGGTTTTCGGCCTGGTACAGGCTGGCCTCTTGGGCCTCGACCTGCATGCTGCCCTGACGCATGACCACGTCACCGGCCAGGGTTGCGACCTGGGTTTCCTGCTCGTAACGAGAGGCCTTGGCACCGATGAAGGTCGGTGCGTCGCTCTTGTCCGTCTTGTCGTTCATGCCGGGACGGATCGGCTCGATGTACGCACCGGCGCAATAAGGACCGGTTTCGGCCAGTTGCGCGGCGGTGAGTTTCTCGCGGGGGACCCAGTCCAGGTGGCTGTAGTCGGCACTGCGCGAACGCAGGCCACGGCCCTTGGATTCGGTGACCAACTTGGTCTGCGGCACGGCTTCGGCACCCGCAGCTTCGCCTTGCGGCGTGCTGTTGGCCGAGCTGACGGCACTGCCGTCATGCACCGGACGCGGTGGCAAAGGGGCTGCGCTGGCCTTTGGCGCGCAATCCCAGGCACCCGAAGCAGAGACTGAGCAGTCATACTGTTCGGCGGCGACCACGAGTGAGGTGGCGAAAGGTTGCATGGCCAGCAGACTGCCGGTTACCAGCAACGGAAATTTTCTACGAAACGCGGGGGATTTCAATGCCATCTTATTAGTCCGGGCTTCCTGCGTGCCATCTGCCCGCGGTGTGGGCCGCACGCCTCTCGATGGTCTGAAAAAGATGCGTGATAATAAAGCATGACCCGCTTGACGGCTAGCGCCGTCGGAGACCCTTGTAATGCCCGACCAAGATCTACGTTTGCAACACCTGAAAGTCTGGCTTGATCAGCAGTTGCCCGAGCT
Organism: Pseudomonas sp. GW821-FHT01D09; assembly: GCF_059422465.1. Taxonomy (NCBI): domain Bacteria; kingdom Pseudomonadati; phylum Pseudomonadota; class Gammaproteobacteria; order Pseudomonadales; family Pseudomonadaceae; genus Pseudomonas; species Pseudomonas sp. GW821-FHT01D09. Next base: position 33,136 of record NZ_JBWKWY010000043.1, on the reverse strand, counting down.
TTTCCATACCCAGGGATGGGGCGCCGTACCCCCGGCTACATTGACTGCGGCCAGCAGCGACGCGAGTTTCAGACGGTACTTCCGTTGGCAGGGCGAAGGTCGCACATTGATCGTGATGGATGCCCCGCCCCCCCAGGAAAACTGCAAACCTTTCGTCGATATCGCTCGAATGCTGGCAAAATCTGGCATAAATGTTCCGCAAATATATGCAGAAGATCTGTCCCAGGGCTTTCTTTTGCTCAATGACCTGGGCAAAAACACCTACCTGGATGTGATTGACGGCGAAAATGCCGATCAATTGTTTGCCCCTGCCATCGACGCGCTGTTGGCTTTCCAGCAATTGCCGATGGATGCCGGCTTGCCCAGCTACGACGTGCCGTTATTGCGCCGGGAACTGGAATTGTTCCCTGAGTGGTACGTGCGCCGGCACCTGGGCATCGAGTTCGACGACCAGCAGTCGGCCCTGTGGCAGCGGGTCAGCCAGGTGTTGATCGACAGCGCCCTGGCCCAGCCCAAGGTCCTGGTGCATCGCGACTATATGCCGCGCAACCTGATGATCAGCGTGCCGAACCCAGGCGTGCTGGATTTCCAGGATGCGGTCTACGGCCCCGTGACCTACGACATTACCTGCCTGTTCAAGGACGCCTTCCTCAGTTGGCCCCAGGCGCGGGTGCGTGAATGGCAGCGCAGTTACTGGGAGCGTGCTGGCCAATTGGGCATCCCGGTGCAGGCGGATTTTGAAGATTTCCTGCGGGCCAGCGACTTGATGGGGGTGCAGCGTCACCTCAAGGTCATCGGTATCTTTGCGCGTATCTGTCACCGTGATGGCAAGCCGCGCTACTTGGCGGATGTGCCGCGCTTCTTTGCCTATATAGAAGCGGTGCTGGCCGAGCGTGCGGAACTGGCCGACCTGGGTGATTTGCTGGCCAGCCTGCGCCAACCGGCCGAGGTTGTTGTATGAAGGCCATGATCCTGGCGGCCGGCAAGGGCGAGCGCATGCGCCCGCTGACCCTGCATACCCCCAAGCCACTGGTCCAGGCCGGTGGCAAGCGCCTGATCGAGTACCACCTGGAGGCACTAGCCAAAGCCGGGTTCACCGAGATCGTCATCAACCATGCCTGGCTCGGCCAGCAAATCGAGGGTTACCTGGGGGATGGCGCGCAGTTCGGCCTGCGCATCCAGTATTCGCCCGAAGGCGAACCGCTGGAAACCGGTGGCGGGATTTTCCAAGCCTTGCCCCTGCTGGGAGACGAGCCGTTCCTGGTGGTCAATGGCGATATCTGGACCGACTACGATTTCTCCCGCCTCAAGCAGCCGCCCGCTGGCCTGGCGCACCTGGTGATGGTCGACAACCCGCCCCATCACCCCAGTGGTGGCGATTTCTATATCAAGGACGGTTTGCTTCATGATGCAGCGCCCGGTGCCGATAACCTGACCTTCAGTGGCATTTCGGTGCTGCACCCCAAGCTGTTCGCGGGTTGCAGCGCCGGTGCCTTCAAGCTGGCGCCCTTGTTGCGCACAGCGATGGCTCAAGGCTTGGTCTCGGGGGAGCACATGGATGGACGCTGGATTGACGTCGGTACGCTGGAGCGCCTGGCGCAGGTTGAAACGCTGCTGACCGTGGGCCAGTAAGATGCTGTGGCCAGGGACTCTGATCGGCGCCGGGGCGGGGTTTGCCATCGCCAGCATTCCGGGGGCCATGTTGGGCGGGCTATTGGGCCAGGCGCTGGATCGGCGCCTGCAATTGCACAGTTGGGCGCAACTGCGCGAGCGCCTGGGCGGCCGTCCGGCGCTGCGCAATGACGAACTGCTGTTTGTGTTGCTGGGCCGCCTGGCCAAAAGCAATGGGCGGGTGGTGGACGGGCATATCCAGCAGGCGCGGGTGGAGATGCGCGCGCTGGACATGACCGAGCCGGCCCAGCGCCGGGCGATTGCTGCGTTCAACCGGGGCAAATCGGGGACGGATCGCGTGCGCAGTTACCTGCGTGTGCTCAAGGCCCAGCCCCATGCGGCAGAAGGGATGCTGCGCGCCTGCTGGCGCATGGTCTGGGCCGACGGCAAGGCCAGTCTTGCCGAGCGCGAACTGATCGAACTGTGGGGCAAATGGCTGGGTTGGACGCCGCAACAGCTCCAGGCCCTGGCCCACGACTACGAACCGGAGCGCAGGCCCCTGGCCACTCGCGCTAGCACCTACCAGGAAGCCTTGCGGATTCTCGGGGTGAGCGCCACGACAGAGCCTGCGGTCATCAAGCGTGCATACCGACGGCTGCTCAGCCGCCATCACCCGGACAAGATCGCCGGCAACGGCGCCAGCCCGGCGCAAGTGCGCGAGGCCACGGAGCGCACGCGGGAGCTGCATAGCGCTTACACGATCATTCGCGAACAGCGGGATTTCCGCTGACTCGCCACAACCACCGACGGGGCGGCTGGGTATCAGCTACCACTGCCTGGCGGGCTCAACCAGCCGCGAATGCGCCGGTACAACTGCTCCTGGGCTGCCGGACTATTGCCGGGGAGCGTCTTTAAGGACACCTGCCTGTAGTGGTCATTCTTCAGGCGCTTGCTCGCCTGGCTGCGCTCCAGCGCCATTTTGCCGGCCAGGGCGTTGTCCTGGTAGAAGATATCGGCGGTCGCCAGCTTCAAGGTCGGTGCCAACTGTTGCAGGTCTGGCTGACGGCCCACCGGCGTCTGTGCTGCGACCATGATGAACTTCTGCACCTGGGCTGGTTGTTTTTCGCTCAGGTAGCGCGCCGCCCACCAGGCCCCGGTCCCGTGCCCGAGCAACACGACTGTGCGGGCGTTCTGGGTCTGGGCATAGGCGACGGCGGCATCGATACGGGCGAAGATCCGTGTCGCGTCGGTCTTGTCCTGTTCATCCACGCCGGGGACCACGGCCGGGTCGGTGCCTTCGGCTTCGGCGCTGGCCGCCTGTTCGATCGGCTTGGGCGCGGCAGTGCTGGCATCCTTGCTGCTGGTGTCGATGGCCGCATCGGGGGCCTGGATGACCCGGGGTGGCAGGGTGTCCAGGCTCTGGTCGGGCAGTGACAGGCTCAGGCTGGCCCACTGTGCATCCGGCAACTTCTGACGCAAAGGCCCGATGGCTTGCGGCCAGTCAGCGGTTTCCCCGGCGCCGGGGACGAGAATCACCACCCCTTGCGGCTCGGCGCTGTTGGCCGGTTTCCACAGGGCCAGGAACGACTCGTCGCCGGCCTGCAATTGTTGCTGTTCCTGGGGCGGTAGTTGTCGCTCCAGGGCGCTGGCTTCCTCCTGGCTGCGCTCGGGCAAAGGCTGGCGCTCGGGTGGCTTTTCGGCGGCAGCCGGCGCGGTATCCGCCGCCTGCACGCAAAAGGTGCTGGTAAACAGCAGCGACAGGCACAATGCTGGCAGTGTCGAACGGTGAAGCAGGGGCATAGTGCAATTCCGGCCAGAAGTGATTCCGGCAGCCTAATGGGTTGGATGTGAGATGTGAATGATGATTTTTCGCTGTCTGCTGGTTATCGGCGCTCTGTGCTTTCCCTTGATGGCAAGTGCCACGCCTGCGTCCGTGGTGCCGTCGGCGGTGCTCAGCCCCCAGCAGCGCGAGTGGTTGGCGCAGCACCCGCCATTGCGGGTCGGCGTGGTGTTGCAGGCGCCCTACGCGCAATACGATCGGCGCCTGCAGCGGTTGTCCGGGGCCAATATCGAGCTGATGCAGGCGCTGGCCAAGGCGCTGAATATTGAGCTGAGCTGGCGCAACTTCCCCACGCAAGAGCAATTGGAGGACGCCCTGCGTGAAGACGCGGTCGACCTGGCCCCGGGCCTGCTGCAAACCCCGGCCGGCCTGCGCCTGTGGTTGTTCTCCGACCCTTACATGCGCGTGCCCCAGCACATTGTGGGCATCCGCGACGGCAGCGGCGCGGTGGACCTGGAAAAACTCGACGAACACTCGCGGGTTGCGGTGCGTATGCCCAGTGCCGTGGCGGACTACTTGCGCAGCAATTACCCCAACCTGAACCTGCAAGGCGTGCCGCTGGAGCGCCAGGCCCTGCAATTGTTGGTCAGCCAGCAGGCGCGCTATGCGGTGATCGATGAGGCGCAGTTGAGCCGGCTGTCGGTCGAGCCCGAATTCGCCGGCCTGGCGGTGGTCGGCGATATTGGCCTGCCGCAACTGCTGCGGGTGGCCACCCGGCGAGACTGGCCGGCCTTGGCGGACATTGTCGAGAGCGGCCTGCGGGCCATTCCTGCCCGTGAGCTGGAGCAATTGCACGCCCGCTGGCTGCAGCCCAAATATCCACGGTTGTCGGAGTCGCCGGGGTTCTGGCAAAACCTCAGCTTGCTGCTGGGCCTGCTGTTGCTCGCGTGCCTGGCGGTTGCCCTGTGGCAGCGTCGGCAAAAACATGTCCTGGAGCACCAGTTGCTGGCCGCGCGCGAGGAAAGCGCCGCCCGTGCCGCGGGCGCCGAAGCCTTGCGCCTGACCCAGTTCTCCATCGATCAAAGCACCGTCGGCATTCTCTGGGTCAATTGGGACAGCCATGTGCGCTACGCCAACGTCGCCGCCGAAAGCATGCTCGGCTACGCCCCGGGCGCGTTGATCGAGCGCCCGCTGATCGAGTTCGAGCCCAACCTGAGCATGGACCGCTGGCTGAGCCTGTGGAAACGTGCGCGCGCCAGCGAGGACGGGCCACAGAGCTTCGCCACCCAGTGCCTGCGCGCGGATGGCAGCCTGTTGCCCACGGACGTGTCCCTGAGTTTCCTGCGTTTTGCCGGTGGCGAATACCTGGTGGTGTACCTCAATGACGTCACCGAGCGGCGACGGGCCTTGGCCGCGTTGCAGGAAAGTGAAGCGCGCCTGCAAGGCATCGCCGCCAATGTGCCGGGGCTGGTGTTTCGCCTGGAGCGCCTGCCGTTGAGCGCCGCCATCGACTTTGCCTATATCAGCGAAGGTAGCGAACGCCTGGTGGGCTATTCGCCGGCCGTGCTCAGCCATCGTGATGTGGGGCTGCGCAGCCTGGTACACCCGCAGGACCGCGCCAGTTATCACCAGACCCAGGACCAGGCCATCGACACCGAGAGCAATTGGTCGTGGCAAGGCCGGATCCTGACCCGGCAGGGCGAGCAGCGCTGGGCCGAGATCAAGGCAGTCACCCGGCGCCTGGACGACGGTGCGGTGGTCTGGGACGGGATCGTCTGGGACATCAGCGACAGCAAACGCATCGAGCTGGAGCTGGACGCCTCGCGAGCGCAACTGCGCGAACTGTCGGCCCACCTGGAAACCGTGCGTGAGGAAGAGAAAGCGCGGATCGCCCGCGAAGTCCACGATGAGCTGGGGCAGATGCTGACGGTGCTGAAGCTGGAAACGTCCATGTGCGAGCTGGCCTACGCGCATATGGACCCTGGCCTGCACGAGCGCCTCAATAGCATGAAGCGCCTGATCGCCCAGCTGTTTCAACTGGTCCGCGATGTGGCCACCGCGTTGCGCCCGCCGATTCTCGACGCGGGGATCGCCTCGGCCATCGAGTGGCAGGCGCGGCGGTTTGAGGCCCGCACGCAGATTCCCTGCCTGGTGCAAGTGCCGGACAACCTCCCGACCTTGAGCGACGCCAAGGCCATCGGCCTGTTCCGCATCCTGCAAGAGGCACTGACCAATGTGATGCGCCATGCCCAGGCGCATACGGTGGAGCTGACCCTGGCGGTGGAGGGCACCAATCTGCGGTTGACCATCAGTGACGACGGCGCAGGCTTCGTCCCCGCGCCGGGGCGCCCGGTGTCGTTTGGCCTGGTGGGCATGCGCGAGCGGGTGCTGATCATGGGCGGGCAGTTGACGTTGGACAGTGAACTGGGGGAGGGCACTACCCTGAGCGTTACAGTGCCGTTGGATTCGCCATAGACCCCTTGTGGGAGCGGGCTTGCCCGCGATGGCGCAGTGTCAGTCAGCACATGTATCGACTGACACACCACCATCGCGGGCAAGCCCACATTTTGAATGTCGGCGTTTAATCGCTATATAGAGAGGAAAGTCCCGTGATCCGCATATTGGTAGCCGAAGACCACACCATCGTCCGTGAAGGCATCAAGCAGTTGATCGGCCTGGCCAAGGACCTGCTGGTGGTCGGCGAGGCGGGGAACGGCGAACAGCTGTTGGAAGCCTTGCGCCATATTCCGTGCGAGGTGGTGTTGCTGGATATTTCCATGCCCGGGGTCAATGGCCTGGAAGCCATTGCCCGGATCCGCGCGCTGAACAATCCACCGGCCATCCTGGTGTTGTCGATGCATGACGAGGCACAAATGGCCGCCCGGGCGCTGAAGGTTGGCGCGGCAGGGTATGCCACCAAGGACAGCGACCCGGCGCTGTTGTTGACGGCGATCCGCAAGGTGGCCGCAGGGGGGCGCTATATCGACCCGGACCTGGCGGACCGCATGGTGTTTGAAGTCGGCCTCACCGATGCCCGGCCCTTGCACTCGCTGTTGTCCGAGCGTGAGTTCTCGGTGTTCGAGCGTTTGGCCCAGGGCGCCAACGTGAACGATATCGCCCAGCAACTGGCCTTGAGCAGCAAGACCATTAGCACCCACAAGGCGCGCTTGATGCAAAAGCTCAACATCACCTCCCTGGCGGAACTGGTGAAGTACGCGCTGGAGCACAAACTCCTCTAGGGGCATATCTATTCGCGACATTGCCCAAACCCCGGGAAGCCCGTGCTTGCAGCTTGTGGCTTGAAGCTTGCCGCTCAACTGTCCCCAGCCCGCCATCCGTGTAGGGCAATCCCTACCCCGAACCTTCCACCCGGCTGATGCCAATCTCTCCTGCGCCCCGATTTCCGGGGGCTTGCGCCTGGACTACGCTAGCGCCACAGCAGTCCAAAACAAAAAGGTGCGGGTATGAGTGAGGTGGATGCAAATGATGTGCTGGTCAGCTTTCGTGGTGTGCAGAAGAGCTACGACGGCGAGAACCTGATCGTCAAAGACCTCAACCTGGACATCCGCAAGGGCGAATTCCTCACCCTGCTGGGCCCGTCCGGCTCGGGCAAGACCACCAGCCTGATGATGCTCGCCGGCTTTGAGACGCCGACCGCCGGGGAAATCCTGCTGGCCGGGCGCTCGATCAATAATGTGCCGCCGCACAAGCGCGACATTGGCATGGTGTTCCAGAACTATGCGCTGTTCCCGCACATGACCGTGGCCGAGAACCTGGCGTTCCCTCTGACGGTGCGCGGCTTGAGCAAAACCGATGTCAGCGAGCGGGTCAAGCGCGTGCTGAGCATGGTCCAGCTCGACGCCTTCGCCCAGCGCTACCCGGCGCAACTCTCCGGCGGCCAGCAGCAGCGGGTGGCCCTGGCCCGCGCCCTGGTGTTCGAGCCGCAACTGGTACTGATGGACGAACCCCTCGGCGCCCTCGATAAACAGCTGCGTGAACATATGCAGATGGAGATCAAGCACCTGCACCAGCGCCTCGGTGTGACGGTGGTCTACGTGACCCACGATCAGGGCGAGGCGCTGACCATGTCCGACCGGGTGGCGGTGTTCCACCAGGGCGAGATCCAGCAGATCGCCCCGCCGCGCACCTTGTATGAGGAGCCGAAAAACACCTTCGTCGCCAACTTCATCGGCGAGAACAACCGCCTTAACGGCCGCCTGCACAGCCACACCGGCGAGCGTTGCGTGGTCGAGCTGGCGCGGGGCGAGAAGGTTGAGGCGCTGGCGGTGAATGTCGGGCAGATCGGCGGCCCGGTGACCCTGTCGGTGCGCCCGGAGCGGGTCAGCCTCAACGGTTCCAGCCAGAGCTGCAACAACCGCTTCTCGGGCCGGGTGGCCGAATTTATCTACCTGGGCGACCACGTGCGCGTGCGCCTGGAAGTCTGCGGCAAGGCCGATTTCTTTGTGAAACAACCGATCGCCGAGCTGGACCCGGCGCTGACGGTCGGCGATGTGGTTCCGATTGGCTGGCAAGTCGAGCACGTTCGCGCACTCGACCCACTTCTAGAGGCGAATTGATCGCCCCCTTGGCTTCACCCAACCCTGCACGTGGAGAGAACAATAAATGTTGAGATCCCTGAAATTGACCGCCCTGGCCATTGGCCTGGCAGGTGCTTCACAGGTCATGGCCGGCCCGGACCTGACGGTGGTGTCGTTTGGCGGCGCGAACAAGGCGGCCCAGGTCAAGGCCTTCTATGCCCCGTGGGAAAGTGCGGGCAACGGCAAGATCATCGCGGGTGAATACAACGGCGAGATGGCCAAGGTCAAAGCCATGGTCGACACCAAGAGCGTGTCCTGGGACCTGGTGGAAGTCGAGTCGCCGGAACTGTCCCGTGGCTGTGACGAGGACATGTTCGAGCCGTTGGACCCGAAGCTGTTCGGCAACCCCGATGACTATGTGAAAGGCGCGATCCAGCCTTGCGGCGTGGGTTTCTTCGTGTGGTCCACGGTGATGGCGTACAACGCCGACAAATTGAAGACTGCGCCCACCGGTTGGGTTGATTTCTGGGATACCAAAAACTTCCCGGGCAAGCGTGGCCTGCGCAAAGGCGCCAAGTACACCCTGGAATTTGCCCTGATGGCCGACGGTGTGGCGCCCAAGGATGTCTATAAAGTGCTGGCCAGCAAAGATGGCCAGGACCGCGCCTTCAAGAAACTCGATGAGCTCAAGCCGTCGATCCAGTGGTGGGAAGCCGGCGCACAACCGCCGCAGTACCTGGCCTCGGGCGATGTGGTGATGAGTTCGGCCTACAACGGCCGGATCGCCGCCGTGCAAAAAGAGAGCAACCTGAAAGTGGTGTGGAACGGTGGCATCTACGATTTCGATGCCTGGGCGATCCCCAAGGGCCTCGGCAAGGAGCGCGCCGAGGCAGCGAAGAAATTCATCGCCTTCTCCGTCGCCCCGCAACAACAGAAAACCTACTCGGAAAACATCGCCTACGGCCCGGCCAATACCCAGGCTGTGCCGCTGCTGGCCAAGGACATCCTCAAGGATATGCCGACCACCCCGGAAAACATCGCCAACCAGGTGCAGATCGATGTGAGCTTCTGGGCGGATAACGGCGAGCAGTTGGAGCAGCGCTTCAATTCCTGGGCTGCCAAATAACAAGCCCCACCGCTTAACCCCTGTGGGAGCTGGCTTGCCTGCGATGGCATCACCTCGGTACACCTGACACACCGAGGCGCTGCCATCGCGGGCAAGCCCGGCTCCCACAAGGGGGCCTTTCACACGGGTTCCAACTGTAGATTTTCCGGAGTTTGCCATGGCCATCGCCGTTCCCTCGAACGAGGTCACCACCCCCAGCTTGAAACAGCGTCTGGCCCGTGCCGAGCGGCTTAACCGCTGGAAAGCCCAGGCGTTGATTGCGCCACTGGTGGTGTTTTTGCTGCTGGTGTTCCTGGTGCCCATCGTTGCGCTGCTCTATAAAAGCGTCGGTAACCCGGAAGTGGTCGCCGGCCTGCCGCGTACCGTGGTGGCGGTGACCGCCTGGGATGGTCGCGGCCTGCCCGACGAGCTGGTGTATCAGGCTATCAGCGAGGACCTGGGCGAAGCACGTAAAAACCAGACCTTGGGCGACCTGTCCAAGCGCCTGAACATGGAACTGGCGGGCTATCGCAGCCTGTTGACCAAAACTGCGCGGGCGCTGCCGTTTAGCGAAGTGCCGGCCTCTTATAAAGAAGCGCTGGAAAACCTCGACGAGCGCTGGGGCGACCCCGCGTACTGGCAGGCGATCCGCCGCAACACCAGCAATCTGACGCCGTATTACCTGCTGGCGGCGGTCGATCACCGGATCGACGACCTCGGCGAAGTCGCCCCGGCCACGCCGGACCAGGCGATCTACCTCGATATCTTCGCCCGTACCTTCTGGATGGGCCTGGTGATTACCGTGTGCTGCCTGCTGCTGGCCTATCCGCTGGCGTACCTGCTGGCCAACCTGCCGGCGCGGCAAAGTAACCTGCTGATGATCCTGGTGCTGTTGCCCTTCTGGACTTCGGTGCTGGTGCGCGTGGCCGCGTGGATTGTGTTGCTGCAGTCCGGCGGGCTGATCAACGGCGCGCTGATGGGCCTGGGCATCATCGATAAACCCCTGGAGTTGGTGTTCAACCGGCTTGGGGTCTACATCTCCATGGTGCATATCCTGTTGCCGTTCATGATTTTGCCGATCTACAGCGTGATGAAGGGTATTTCGCCGACCTATATGCGTGCGGCGATCTCTTTGGGTTGTCATCCATTCGCCAGTTTCTGGCGGGTGTACTTCCCACAGACCTACGCGGGCGTCGGCGCCGGTTGCCTGTTGGTGTTTATTCTGGCGATTGGCTACTACATCACTCCGGCCCTGCTGGGCAGCCCTAACGACCAGATGGTCAGCTACTTCGTGGCGTTCTACACCAACACCAGCATCAACTGGGGCATGGCCACCGCGCTGGGCGGCTTGCTGCTGCTGGCGACCGTGGTGCTGTACCTGATCTACAACTGGCTGGTGGGCGCCAGCCGCCTGCGCCTGAGCTGAGGAGCGCCTGAAATGTCCAGTAGTCCTTATAGGTCACCCATCGAGCGGGTGTGGTTCTACAGCTTGCGGATCCTTTGCGGCTTGATCCTGTTGTTCCTGATCCTGCCAGTGCTGGTGATCATCCCGCTGTCATTCAACTCCGGGAGTTTCCTGGTGTACCCGCTGCAAGGGTTTTCGCTGCACTGGTACCAGGACTTCTTCGCCTCGGCGGAATGGATGCGCGCCTTGAAGAACAGCATCATCGTCGCGCCGGCGGCCACCGTACTGGCGATGGTGTTTGGCACGCTGGCGGCCATCGGCCTGACCCGTGGCCATTTTCCTGGCAAGGCGCTGGTGATGGCCCTGGTGATTTCGCCGATGGTGGTGCCGGTAGTGATTATCGGCGTGGCGAGCTACCTGTTCTTCGCCCCGCTGGGGCTGGGCAACAGCTTTTTTTCGCTGATCGTGGTGCATGCGGTGCTGGGCGTGCCCTTTGTGATCATTACCGTGTCGGCGACCTTGCAGGGCTTCAACCATAACCTGGTGCGGGCCGCAGCCAGCCTGGGGGCATCGCCGCTGACCGCGTTTCGCCGGGTGACGCTGCCGCTGATTGCACCGGGGGTTATTTCCGGGGCGCTGTTTGCCTTTGCCACCTCGTTTGATGAGGTGGTGGTGACCCTGTTTCTCGCCGGCCCCGAGCAGGCCACCTTGCCTCGGCAGATGTTCAGCGGTATCCGCGAAAACCTCAGCCCGACCATTGCCGCTGCGGCCACCTTGCTGATCGCCTTCTCGGTAGTGTTGTTGCTGACCCTGGAGTGGTTGCGTGGGCGCAGCGAAAAACTGCGTACGGCGCAGGTTTAAAGCCAAGCGCAGAGCAAAATGTGGGAGCGAGCAAGCCCGCTCCCACATGGATATCTGTGTACACCTGACCATTCAGCCGCTCAATGGCAGACAACCCTTATCCCTCAGCTATTCTTGTGCCAGCCCCACAATTTACAAGAGGCCGCGCACATGAGTACCTCCTCATTCAAGATCGCCCACAAATTGCTCACCGGCCCAGGCGCCATCGAGCAATTGGCCGCCGAGCTGACCCGGCTGGATATCGATAACCCGTTGATCGTCACCGATGCCGCGCTGATCAAGTCTGGCACGGTGCAGCTGGCGTTGGCGCAGTTGGGCGATCGTCCCTACGAGATCTTCGACCGGGTGTTGCCCGACCCGGAGCTCGCGATCGTTGAAGACTGCATGCAGGCCTACCGTGACGGCGGGCATGACGGCCTGATCGGCCTGGGCGGTGGCAGCGCCATCGATATCGCCAAGAGCGTCGCCGCCTATGCCGGTTATCACGGCGCACTCGAGGATTTGTTTGGCGTGGACCAGGTGCCGCGCAAGGGCCCGCCGCTGATCGCCATCCCGACCACGGCCGGCACCGGTTCGGAAGTGACCAATGTGGCGATTCTCTCGGACAAGGCCGCGCAATTGAAAAAAGGCATCGTCAGCGACTACCTGCTGCCGGATGTTGCGCTGATCAGCCCGCAAATGACCCTGACCTGCCCGCGCAGTGTCACGGCGGCCAGTGGCGTGGATGCCCTGGTGCATGCCATCGAGTCCTATCTGTCCCTGAATGCCTCGCCGATCACCGATGCCCTGGCCATTGGCGCGATCAAGTTGATCGCCAAGGCCTTGCCCAAGGCCTACGCCAACCCGGCCAACCTGCAGGCGCGTGACGATATGGCCACTGCCAGCCTGATGGCCGGCATGGCCTTCGGCAATGCCGGGGTGGGCGCGGTGCATGCGTTGGCCTACCCGTTGGGCGGGCGTTTCAATATTGCCCATGGGGTGGGCAATGCGTTGCTGCTGCCCTATGTGATGCACTGGAACAAGTTGGCCTGTGTCGAGCGTATGCAGGATGTCGCCCAGGCCATGGGGGTGAATATCACAGGCTTGAGCGTCAACGAGGCGGCCGACCAGGCGGTGGAGGCCATGACGCGACTGTGTGCCGCAGTGGAGATCCCATCCGGCCTGCGCAGCTTCAGCGTGCCCGAGGACGCGATCCCGGCCATGGCGCTAGAGGCGGCGGGTATCGAGCGGCTGATGCGCAACAACCCACGCAAGCTCAGCGCGGCGGATATCGAAAAAATCTACCGCGCTGCCTACTAGCCATTGAGTCAGGTCACGGTGCGCGCAGCAAAGCATGAGGTATACAATGCGCGCCATTGTGATTTAGCTCAGAAAAGGTGCGTCATGCAGCCCTTCGTTATTGCTCCATCGATCCTCTCCGCCGACTTCGCCCGCCTGGGTGAGGAAGTGGACAACGTATTGGCCGCCGGTGCCGACTTCGTGCACTTCGATGTCATGGACAACCACTATGTGCCAAACCTGACCATCGGCCCGATGGTTTGCGCGGCGCTGCGCAAGTACGGCGTGACTGCGCCTATCGATGTGCACCTGATGGTCAGCCCGGTGGACCGCATCATTGGCGACTTCATCGAGGCCGGTGCGACCTACATCACCTTCCACCCGGAAGCCACGCTGCATATCGACCGTTCCCTGCAACTGATCCGCGAAGGTGGCTGCAAGGCCGGCCTGGTGTTCAACCCGGCGACCCCGCTGGACACCCTCAAGTACGTGATGGACAAGGTCGACATGGTCTTGTTGATGAGCGTCAACCCAGGCTTTGGCGGGCAGAAGTTCATCCCCGGCACCCTCGACAAGCTGCGTGAAGCCCGTGCGCTGATCGATGCCTCTGGCCGCGATATCCGCCTGGAGATCGACGGTGGGGTCAATGTCCACAACATCCGCGACATCGCTGCGGCGGGCGCCGATACCTTCGTCGCCGGCTCGGCGATCTTCAACACCCCTGACTACCAGGCCGTGATCGGCAACATGCGTGCAGAACTGGCGCTGGCGCGTCCATGAGCGGTTTTGAGCAACTGTTTCCCGGTAAATTGCCGCGGCTGGTGATGTTCGACCTGGACGGCACCCTGGTCGATTCGGTGCCGGACCTGGCGGCTGCGGTGGATCACATGTTGCTCAAGCTGGGGCGCAAACCGGTTGGCATCGAGTCGGTGCGCGACTGGGTCGGCAACGGTGTGCACATGCTGGTGCGTCGGGCCCTGGCCAATCACATCGATGCCGAAGGCGTCGATGAGGTGGAGGCCGAGCACGCGCTGGAACTGTTCAACGCCGCCTACGAAGACGGCCACGAGCTGACGGTGGTTTACCCCGGCGTGCGCGATACCCTCAAGTGGCTGCACAAGCAGGGCGTGGAAATGGCCCTGATCACCAACAAGCCGGAGCGCTTCGTCGCACCGTTGCTGGACCAGATGAAGATCGGCCGGTATTTCCGCTGGATCATTGGCGGCGATACCCTGCCGCAGAAAAAGCCTGATCCGGCGGCGCTGTTCTTTGTAATGAAAATGGCCAATATCCCGGCCTCCCAGTCGTTGTTTATCGGCGATTCGCGTAGCGATGTGCTGGCCGCAAAAGCCGCGGGCGTGCAGTGCGTGGCCCTGAGCTACGGCTACAACCATGGCCGACCGATTGCCGAAGAGTCACCGGCGCTGGTCATTGATGACCTGCGACAGCTAATCCCCAGTTGCCTGGGAGCGGGCGCTGAGATAACGTTGCCCGACGCTGTCCCATCCCCTTCTGGAAATCCCATCGTGGTGGTCACTCGCAAACTCTGGATGAAAGTCATCAAGGCCCTGGCCCGCTGGCGTTGGCGCGCCTGACTGATCCTGGCCGCGCTGCGGCACGTTTGCCTACCTGACTGTTAGACCCTCACGCCACGAGGCACCTCATGATTCGCGAAGAATTCCTGCGTTTGGCCGCTGCCGGCTACAACCGCATCCCCATGGCCCGGGAAACCCTGGCCGACTTCGATACGCCGCTGTCGATCTACCTGAAACTGGCCGACGAGCCCAATTCCTACCTGCTGGAATCGGTGCAGGGCGGCGAGAAGTGGGGGCGTTACTCGATCATCGGCCTGCCGTGCCGCACGGTTTTGCGGGTGCACGACCATCACGTCAGCATCACCCATGACGGCGTCGAGATCGAAAGCCACGATGTGCAAGACCCGCTGGCATTCGTCGAAGATTTCAAGGCGCGCTACAACGTGCCGACCATCCCTGGCCTGCCGCGGTTCAATGGCGGCCTGGTGGGGTATTTCGGCTACGACTGCGTACGTTACGTGGAACAGCGCCTGGGCAAATGCCCGAACCCCGATCCGTTGGGCGTGCCGGACATCCTGCTGATGGTGTCCGACGCGGTCGTGGTGTTCGACAACCTGGCCGGCAAGATGCACGCGATCGTCCTGGCCGACCCGGCCCAGGTCGATGCGTTCGAGCAAGGCCAGGCCAGCCTCGAAGCCCTGCTGGACAAGCTGCGCCAGCCGATCACCCCGCGTCGCGGCCTGGACCTCAGCCGTCCGCCGGCGGCCGACCCGGTGTTTCGCTCCAGCTTTACCCAGGATGACTACGAGCGCGCAGTCGAGACCATCAAGCAATACATCCTCGCCGGTGACTGCATGCAAGTGGTGCCGTCGCAGCGCATGTCCATCGACTTCAAGGCGGCGCCCATCGACCTGTACCGGGCGCTGCGCTGTTTCAACCCGACGCCGTACATGTACTTCTTCAACTTTGGCGACTTCCACGTGGTGGGCAGCTCGCCGGAAGTGCTGGTGCGCGTCGAAGACAACCTGATCACCGTGCGCCCGATTGCCGGTACGCGCCCCCGTGGCGCGACCGAAGAGGCCGACCTGGCGCTTGAAGAAGACCTGCTGTCGGACGACAAGGAAATCGCCGAGCACTTGATGCTCATCGATCTTGGGCGTAACGACACCGGGCGCGTTTCGGAAATTGGCTCGGTGAAACTCACCGAGAAGATGGTGATCGAGCGTTATTCCAACGTGATGCACATCGTGTCCAACGTCACCGGCGAGCTGAAGGCCGGCCTGACGGCGATGGATGCGCTGCGCGCCATTCTGCCGGCGGGCACCTTGTCTGGCGCGCCGAAGATCCGCGCGATGGAAATCATCGACGAACTGGAGCCAGTCAAGCGTGGTGTCTACGGCGGCGCCGTGGGCTATTTCGCCTGGAACGGCAACATGGACACCGCCATTGCGATCCGCACGGCGGTGATCAAGGACGGCGAACTGCATGTGCAGGCGGGCGGCGGGATCGTGGCCGACTCGGTGCCGGCCCTTGAGTGGGAAGAAACCCTGAACAAGCGCCGGGCGATGTTCCGTGCGGTGGCGTTGGCTGAGCAGACGCCGCAAGACTGACGGTTGATGCAGGTCTAGATAAATGTGGGAGCGGGCTTGCTCGCGAATGCGGTATGCCAGTCAGTACATGTATTGACTGATCCACCGCATTCGCGAGCAAGTCGAACCGTCGCACCGCCGCTCCCACATTAGTTTTATGTTGTTCTTACGACCGGTTTAGAAGTCCAGGCTCACCCCGACACTGACCCCTTGCTGGGTCAGGCTGTCATCCTTCCTCACGTTATACGCCGCGCGCAACGCCAGTTCCTCAGTCAGCTTGTGGCTGACCCCGAGACTCAAGCGCTCCGAATTGCTGCGAGGCGTGTAGCCGTCCAGCTTGAAATCGATCCCCTGCACGCTGTTGAGCGAAATATTCACCTTTTGGGTGTCATTCTCGAACTCATGCTCGTGAGCCACTTCGCCAAACACCTGGGTGTGCGGGGTGACGCGGTAGCTGCCCTGCAGGCCAAGGCCCAGGCGCCTGGAGTCGCGCTGCTGATCATCAAAGGTCAGCGCGGTGGAGCGGTTGCCTTTTTCCCCGTAGCCATCGACTTCGACCCGCGCATAGTCGGCGCTGATGAACGGTGACAGGTGCCAATCGCTACCGACCCCGGCAATGTCATAGCCCACGCGGCCGCTCAAGGCCCAGAGCCAGCCATCGGTGTCGCCTTTTTCTGAGCCTTCGCTGACGCCCAGGGCGAACTTGCGCTTGAGGCTGTCGAAGTCCAGCCGGCCGCCGGTCAGCGCGGCATCGGCCCACCAGTGATTGTGTTGATATTGCGCGAATGCACTGCCCATGTAGCTGTTGAGCTTGTAGTCCGAGTCGCTGGCGCCGGCTTCGAGCGTCTGGCGATACAGCCCGGCCGCCACGCCTACGCGCCAACTCTCGTCGAGGCGATAGCTGGTGCCGACATTCAGGTTGTAGCCACTGCCGTCGCCACTGGCCGAGCGGCCTTGACCGTCGAAGTCCAGGCGCTGGCCACCACCGGCGACAATCGCGCGCCATTGGCCAACGGCCTGCCAGTTGCCGTTGTCCGCCTGCCATTGGTTGCGCAATTCATCCTGATGGGCGCGCAGGGTGCCTTGGGCCATCTCTGGCAGCAAGGTCAGTTCCCAGGGGGCGGCGAGCAGCGAATAGGCGTAGTCGGCGATCAAGCGTTGCCCGGCAATGGTCGGGTGGACCGAGTCGTTGTAGATCAGCTTGGTCGGGTCCGGTTGGGTGCCGCCAATGCCATAGGTCGGGTTGGCGGTGCAGCCGTTACCACTGAAGCAGGTGCCGGTCAGGTTCTGCCCGGTCGCCAGGCCAAATCGGCCCGGGTCGGCGAAGGACTCCTGCAACAGCAGTGGGATATTCAATGGGATGATCTGGGCGTCGATCTGCGACAGGCGCTGGACCAAGGCCTGATTGAAAATAGTGCTCAGGGCGGAGGTTGCTGCCTGCTGCGGCGTGCCGTTGATGGCGGGTGTCAGGCCCAGGTCGGGCAGCATCCACACCATGATGTAGCGTGCGCCGGCTTGTTGCAGGGCCTGGGCGCTGTCGGCCAGGCGCCCTCCGGCGGCTACGGCCTGGCCTGGGCTAAGGACGCGTTGTTGCAGGAAGTCATTACCGCCACCGGACAGAAAATACAGCGCATTGGGGTCGGCGCGGCCCCCGTTTGCGGGCAGATAACCCTGGCGACTGCGCAACACCGTGCCCGCGCCCGCATTGCCGGGAGGGATCGCGGTGTTGGAGACCTGGGTGATGGAATCGAGGATGTTGTCGGTACGGTAGCCGCCGACCGCCCAGTTGTTGCCGTCAGGCAAACCTTGCACCGCGCGAACCGGTGAGGTCGAGGCATTCAGGTCGTTTGGCGCGACCCCCAGTTTCGAGCCCAGCAGGGTCGATGAAACCAGGCCATAGTCACCCTGGAATGTAGGGCCGGTGCGGTTGGTAAAGCGCAGGGTCGCGCCGGACACACCATCGGGAAACTGGCCCGCGTCTGCCAGGCTATCGCCGAAAACGACCATGGTTGAATAAGGTGAAGGCGCTGCAAACGCTTGTGCGCAGGCCAGTGACAAGAGGCAGCCGGTCAGGGGCGCAACAAAAGAGGGTCTGGGCATAGGGCATTCCATGTGATTGTTTTTGTATCGGAAGTGAAACACTAGCAATGTAGTGGGAGTTCCCTGTGGGGAAAATCGTTTTTTCCTACAAACCCTTGGTCATAGCCCCCGTATTTGCTGCTCCATATTGCACCGTCGGCGAGGCTACGTTACTGTGCCTGAACGTATGAATGAGACCCTCCCCGTGTTGATCATCAGCAAACTCTTGATGCGAGTAGTCAAGGCACACGCCCGTTGGCGTTGGCGCGCCTGAATTTTCTCTGCCGGCCCGGCCGGACCTGTACCGATTTGCCTTCTTCACCCGTTGTTCGACGCCCCTTGCCGGCTGACCCCGGCAATCGGAACGTGCGTCTGGCAGCGGGTCACGCTCTTGGAAGGCAGTCATCCAAAATCAGTGAATTCAAGAGGTTTGAACCCACATGTTGCTGATGATTGATAACTACGACTCCTTTACCTACAACGTTGTGCAATACCTGGGCGAGCTTGGTGCCGAGGTCAAGGTGGTGCGCAACGATGAAATGACAGTGGCGCAGATTGCCGCCCTGAATCCTGAGCGCATCGTGGTTTCCCCAGGCCCCTGCACGCCGACCGAAGCGGGCATCTCCCTGGACGCCATCCGCTTTTTTGCCGGCAAGCTGCCGATTCTCGGGGTTTGCCTGGGCCACCAGTCCATCGGCCAGGCGTTTGGTGGCGACGTGGTGCGCGCCCGCCAGGTGATGCACGGCAAGACCAGCCCGGTGTTCCATAATGATCAAGGTGTGTTCCAGGGCTTGAACCTGCCGGTGACGGTGACCCGTTACCACTCACTGGTGGTCAAGCGCCAGACCTTGCCCGAGTGCCTGGAACTGACGGCCTGGACCCAGCTGGAAGACGGCTCGGTCGACGAGATCATGGGCCTGCGGCACAAGACACTGAATGTCGAAGGGGTGCAGTTTCACCCTGAATCAATTCTGACCGAGCAGGGCTACGAGCTGTTCGCCAACTTTCTCAAGCAGAGCGGCGGCACGCGCTAAGGACTTTCCATGGATATCAAGACTGCCCTGAGCCGTATCGTCGGCCATCTGGACCTGAGCACCGCTGAAATGAGCGATGTCATGCGCGAAATCATGACCGGCCAATGCACCGATGCGCAGATTGGCGCCTTTATGATGGCCATGCGTATGAAGAGCGAGAGCATCGACGAAATCGTCGGCGCCGTCTCGGTGATGCGTGAACTGGCGGACAAGGTCGAGCTCAAGACCCTCGACGGTGTGGTCGATGTGGTTGGCACCGGCGGCGATGGTGCGAATATTTTCAACGTCTCGACGGCGTCCTCCTTCGTGGTGGCGGCTGCCGGCTGCACCGTGGCCAAGCACGGCAACCGTGCCGTCTCCGGCAAGAGCGGCAGTGCCGACCTGCTGGAAGCGGCCGGGATCTACCTGAACCTGACACCGGTGCAGGTGGCGCGCTGCATCGACAACGTCGGCATCGGCTTTATGTTTGCCCAGTCCCACCATGGGGCGATGAAGCACGCCGCCGGCCCGCGCAAGGACCTGGGCTTGCGCACCCTGTTCAACATGCTTGGCCCGCTTACGAATCCGGCCGGTGTGAAACATCAGGTGGTGGGCGTGTTCAGCCAGGCGCTGTGCCGGCCATTGGCCGAAGTTCTGCAGCGCCTGGGCAGCAAGCATGTGCTGGTGGTGCACTCCAAGGATGGCCTGGACGAGTTCAGCCTGGCGGCCCCGACCTTTGTGGCCGAGTTGAAGAACGATCAGGTCACCGAATACTGGGTCGAGCCAGAAGACCTCGGCATGAAGAGCCAGAGCCTGCATGGCCTGGCGGTGGACAGCCCGGCGGCGTCCCTGGAATTGATTCGCGATGCCCTGGGGCGTCGCAAGACCGAAAACGGCCAGAAAGCGGCCGAGATGATTGTTCTGAATGCTGGCGCGGCACTTTATGCAGCCGATCACGCCTATAGTCTTACAGACGGTGTCGCCTTGGCCCACGATGCGCTGCATACGGGTCTGGCTCGCGAAAAGCTCGAAGAGCTGGGAGCATTCACGGCCGTATTCAAGATGGAGAATGAAGGATGAGCGTGCCAACAGTTCTGGAAAACATCCTCGCCCGCAAAGTTGAAGAAGTGGCCGAACGCCGCGCACGGGTGAGCCTGGCCGAGTTGGAAAGCCTGGCAAAAAGCGCCGAGGCACCCCGCGGTTTTGCCAATGCCCTGGTCACCCAGGCCAAGCTCAAGCAGCCAGCGGTGATCGCCGAGATCAAAAAGGCCTCGCCGAGCAAAGGCGTGATCCGCGAGCACTTCGTGCCAGCAGAGATTGCGGCCAGCTATGAGAAGGGCGGGGCGACTTGCCTTTCGGTGCTCACCGACATCGACTACTTCCAGGGCTCCGACGCTTACCTGCAACAAGCCCGCGCCGCGTGCAAGTTGCCGGTGATCCGTAAGGACTTCATGATCGACCCGTACCAGATCGTCGAGGCGCGGGCGTTGGGCGCGGATTGTGTGTTGCTGATCGTGTCGGCGTTGGACGACGGGCAGATGGCCGAGCTGGCGGCAGTTGCCAAAGGCGTGGGCCTGGATGTACTGGTCGAAGTCCACGACGGTGACGAACTGGAGCGTGCGTTGAAAACCCTCGATACACGGCTGGTGGGGGTCAATAACCGCAATCTGCACACCTTTGAAGTCAACCTGGAAACCACCCTGGACCTGCTGCCGCGCATTCCCCGCGACCGCCTGGTGATTACCGAGAGCGGGATCGTCAATCGCGCGGATGTGGAGTTGATGGAAATCAGCGACGTCTACTCGTTCCTGGTCGGCGAGACCTTTATGCGGGCGGAGAATCCTGGGGCGGAGTTGCAGCGCCTGTTTTTCCCGGAGCGTGGCCTGCCGGTCAGTGGTTCGACGCTGGATTGATCCAAAAGGGGCTCACTTTGGGAGCTGGCTTGTGTGGGAGCTGGCTTGCCTGCGATAGCATCACCTCGGTGCAACAGAGACACCGAGGCGACAGCATCGCAGGCAAGCCAGCTCCCACATTTTTTGTGTTTATTCAGAAAGGTAGGTGTTCGATGATCCAACCCGTAGCGATGACCGTTGAAGCAGGCCTTGCCGTCGAGCAGGACTTGCTGGCTGCCGTCTGCGCGGGTGAGCAATCCTTCGGCCTGCTGTTCTGGCAACCCAGCGACCAGGCACTGGTGATGCCTCGTCGCCTGAGCCGCTTGCCTGCGTTTGAAGCGGCGAGCCAGGTATCGGCCGCCCACGGTTGGCCGGTGTTGTTGCGGGAAACCGGCGGTGAACCGGTGCCGCAATCGAGCGCCACGGTCAATATCGCCCTGGTCTACGCACCGCCGCGCAGTGAGGGCGACCAGGGCCGGATTGAAACCGGCTACTTGCGTCTGTGCCAACCCATCTGTGACCTGCTGACCGAATTGGGTGGCGATGCCTCCGTGGGCGAAATCGACGGGGCCTTTTGCGATGGCCGCTATAACGTCAACCTCGACGGGCGCAAGATGGTCGGTACGGCCCAGCGCTGGCGCCAGAGTGGTGGGCGCCCGGTGGGCCTGGTGCATGGCGCGCTGTTGCTGGATAACCATCGCGAGGAACTGATTGCGGCGGTCAACCGTTTCAATCAGGCGTGCGGCCTGGAGCAGCGGGTGCGCGCCGACAGCCATATCGCCTTGCATGAAGCTTTTGCTGCGCCGGATGCCATCAGCCGCCTCGACGGTTTATACCGGCAGATGCTGGCGCAGGTCTTTGCGCCCTAGCGAGTACCGAACACTACCATCGTCTTGCCTTTGACGTGCACCAGGTTGCGCTCTTCCAGATCCTTGAGCACTCGACCGACCATCTCCCGCGAACAACCGACGATCCGCCCGATCTCCTGGCGAGTGACCTTGATCTGCATGCCGTCGGGATGGGTCATGGCATCGGGCTGCTTGCACAGTTCCAGCAGGCAGCGGGCCACGCGCCCGGTGACGTCGAAGAACGCCAGGTCGCCGACTTTGCGCGTGGTGTTGCGCAAGCGCTGGGCAATCTGGCCGCTCAGGGCGTAGAGGATGTCGGGGTCCTGTTGGGCCAGCTCGCGAAACTTCGTGTAGCTGATTTCTGCGACCTCGCACTCGATCTTGGCCCTTACCCAGGCGCTGCGTTCCTGTTCTTTCCCGGCTTGCTCAAACAGGCCCAGCTCCCCGAAAAAATCACCGGTATTGAGGTAGGCGATGATCATTTCGCGGCCGTCTTCATCCTCGATCAGGATCGTGACTGAACCTTTGATAATAAAGAACAGGGTTTCCGAGCGTTCCCCGGCGCAGATGATGTTCTGCTTGGCCGGATAGCGCCGACGCTGACAATGGGTCAGCAACTTATCGAGGTTCTTGATCTTGGGTGTGGGGGGGGTAATAGCAACCATGGTTGTATCCCGAAAAGACTGCACGGTGTGGTTGGACGTGTATTTTTTATCGAGCGAGGTCCATCCAGTGGATGGCAATGCGCCATTGATTTGGCGCCAGCTTAACAGACACATTCTGACTCGATCAGGGAATTTACCTATCAACGCCCACTGTTGATCGTGTTCCGGCAGAACACTGCGCTCGCGGGGGCCTGTGATAAGCTGACGCCCCTTTTTTAGCAGTGGAGTCTGGGCGATGAAGGCACGCATCCAATGGGCGGGCGAAGCCATGTTCCTCGGTGAGTCGGGCAGTGGTCATGTGGTGGTCATGGACGGCCCGCCAGAAGCCGGTGGCCGCAATCTGGGGGTACGTCCCATGGAAATGCTCCTGCTCGGCGTGGGTGGCTGCAGCAACTTCGATGTGGTCAGTATCCTGAAGAAGTCGCGCCAGGCAGTGGAAAGCTGCGAAGCCTTTCTGGAGGCCGAGCGCGCGACTGAAGACCCGAAGGTATTCACCAAGATCCATATGCATTTTGTGGTCAAGGGGCGTGCGCTGAAGGAAGCGCAGGTCAAGCGGGCCATCGAACTGTCGGCGCAGAAGTACTGCTCGGCCTCGATCATGCTCGGCGCGGCCGGTGTGGCCATTACTCATGATTACGAGATCATTGAGTTGGGTTGATCACAGGACCTGCTGGAAAAAAGAAAGGGCGCTTTGCAAGCGCCCTTTTTTGCAGTTCAGATTCGGTAGGTGCTCTTGGTCATGACCTTGGCCATCAGGCTCATGCCAAACCTCACTGGCGCCGGGAAGCGGAAACCGCCGGCATCCAGCGCGCTTTCTGCGTGCTGCTCTTCATCGATACGCATCTGCTCAAGAATCGCCCGGGATTTTTCGTCCGCGGCCGGCAGTTGTTCCAGATGCTCATCCAGGTGCTTGCACACCTGATGTTCGGTCGCGGCGACAAAACCCAGGCTGACCTTGTCGCTGATCAAGCCGGCAGCGGCACCGATACCAAACGACAGCCCATAAAACAGTGGGTTCAGCACACTGGGGTGGCTGCCCAACTGGCGGATACGTTGCTCACACCAGGCCAGGTGGTCGATTTCTTCCTCGGCCGCATGCTCCATGGCTGCGCGCACTTGCGGCAGCTTGGCGGTCAGGGCCTGGCCCTGGTACAGCGCCTGGGCACAGACTTCACCGGTATGGTTGATACGCATCAGGCCAGCGACATGCCGGGTATCCGTCTCGCTCATTTGTGCTTCGGGTTGCACGATGGCCGGTGATGGGCGATACGGCTGGCCGCTGAAGGGCAGCAACGTACGCATGGCGGTGTCGGCTTGCAGCAACAGTCGGTCAATCGGCGAGTAGTGACGCTGGGTAGTCATGCTGACCTCCGGGAAAAATCTCGGCGGCCAGTTTACCGCAAGAGAGGGGTGTGCGTTTGCGCTGGGTCATGCTTCTTGCAGGGGCCGGCAAGCCGGCTCCTGCAATGGGGGGCCTCAGCCCGGTGGCCAGTTCATCTGGCGTTGACCCAATACGTGCATATGAATGTGATAGACGGTCTGGCCGCCATCCTCATTGCAGTTCATCACCACACGAAAGCCTTTTTCACAGCCTTGTTCCACGGCCAGGCGCTGGGCGGTGAACAGGATATGCCCAGCCAGGCCCTTGTCTTCTTCCGTAAGGTCGTTGAGGGTGCGGATCGGTTTTTTCGGAATCACCAGGAAATGCACGGGGGCCATTGGCGCAATATCGTGGAAGGCCAGGACCTGGTCATCCTCGTAGATAATCCTCGCGGGTATTTCTCTGTTGATGATCTTGGTGAACAGAGTATCCACAGCTGTTTCTCCATTATGAAAGTGCAGGGTGAGTGTACTCAGCAGGTCAGCGCGGGCAATAGGCTTTGTTGATGGCGCCGGCAATCTTGCGGGTCAACCAGCGCGGGCTCAAGCGCGGGCTGAATGCCAGCCAGCGGTTACGGCGACCGGGAATAATGATCGCTTTGTTCTTTGCCAGGGCACGCACGGTGTGCAGCGCCACTTCTTCCGGGCTCATCAGTTGTTGACGGTCCAGCTTGGCAGTGTCCATCTGCGCGGTGCCGAAGAAGGCGGTGCGTGTCGGGCCGGGGCAGAGCACTGAAACCTTGATGCCACAGCTCTTCAGCTCTTCGCGCAGGCCTTCGGAAAAGTGCAGCACATAGGCCTTACTGGCGTAATAGGTGCTCATCCACGGCCCCGGCTGGAAGGCCGCGACCGAGGCGACGTTGAGGATCTGCCCCCCACCGTGCAGGGCCATGGCATTACCCAGCGCGTGGCACAGGCGGGTCAGGGCCAGGATGTTGACCTCGATCAGGTCCTGCTCGGTCATCCAGTCCTGGGCCAGGAACGGGCCGCTGGTGCCCATGCCGGCGCAGTTGACCAGCAAGTCGATCTGCCGCTCGCCTTCTTCCAGCTCCAGCAGGAACCCCGAAAGCCGCAATGGCTCACCCAGGTCGCAGGCGCGGAACAACACTTCGACGCCAAAGCGTTGGGTCAGCTCTATGGCAATACTTTCCAACTGATCACGCTGGCGGGCCACCAGAATCAAGCTGCGGCCGCGACGGGCCAGTGCTTCGGCCAGGGCCAGGCCGATGCCGCTGGAGGCGCCGGTGATCAGAGCGTAACGGGTCATGCGTTTCTCCATCGCAACGCCACCGGGCCTGCGACAGATGCGTCACAGGCGTGGGGCGTTTCTTCATTCTTCTGGAGAGTCTACAGGTTCGGCTGCTTCGGCAGCACTTTGCACATCTTCTTCACCGGCGATGACGCTCTGGTCAGCTTCATCATCGGTGCTCATGGCGCTGCTTTCGTAGCCGCTGTCCACGCTGGTTTCCAGTTGGTCCAGATAACCACTCATGCCCAGCATCACTGCTGCGGCGAATATCAGCGGGATGATTGCCAGCCACAGAGTGGCCAGGACTTTCACGGCGGTGGAGTTGCGTGGCGGTGGCGCACCATATTGGTTGGCGCCCGCATTGCCTGGCAGCACAATCAGCAGGATCGGGAAAATGCTGCCTACGATCGGCACCAGGTTCAGGAACCATAACCACCCGGACCAGCCCAGGTCATGCAGGCGTTGCACGGTGATCTGGACACTGATCCACACAGAGGCCACGAACAGGGCGGTACCGAGCAGTGAGCCAATGATGATTGCGGCCGTGGGGGAGACGGCCGCAACACCCAGGCCAACCGTGAACAGGGCGCCAACGATGGCTGACAAGACCATACTCAAGACCAGCGTCCAGGCGAGGAAGCGCAGGCGACCTATCCGCCCGTTGATGGTGAAGACCTTTAGGGTGGAAAACTCAGGAAGGTTATCCCCCACGGCTGCGCGCGGCGGTGCATACGGCGACGCGGCCGGGCGCGAAAAGTCAGAGGCGCCGGAATCGGTCTCGTGGGTTTCGGCCAGGTTGAAGGCCACGGGTTGTTCGGCTTCGATACGTGCATCAACCCCGGCGTTTTTCAAGGCGGCCAGGTAGGTTTCGGCATCGGGGTGGGACAGGTCGCGTTTGAGCGCAACCGGGCGCCCGGTGAAGAGCTTTTCGATCGCCTCGACTTCGCTTTTGAACAGTTCGGCCAGGTTCAGCTTGGCGGTGGTGCTTTCGACACCCGGGAGCAGGGCTCCATCAAACACAATCTTGAAACGGTTGTCGCTCATGCGGGCATCCTTGTCACTTTTCAGGGGGTAATGCAGGCCTGCCTCAATGGGCAGGCCTGGCGGGTATGTCAGCGTGGCCAGCGCAATTGTGCTGCTTGCTCGCGGGCCTTGCGGTATTCGGCATCGAGGCGGGCAACCAGTTCATCGACACTGGGTAAATCGTCAATCTCACCCACGCCCTGGCCGGCGGACCAGACCGTCTTCCAGGCTTTTGCCTCGTCGCTGAGGGGCTTGAGCTTGGCGCCAAAGTTGACTTCACCCTTGCCTTGCAGGGCGGCGAGGTCGAAACCGGCGTTTTCCAGGCTCTGACGCATAAAGCTCGCCGGCACGCCGGACACCGCCGGAGTGTGCACGATATCGGCCGCGCGCGATGTGAGCAGCATCTCTTTATAGGCATCGGGGGCGTGGCTTTCAGTGGTGCCGATAAAGCGCGTGCCGAAATACGCGAGGTCAGCCCCGAGCAATTGCGCGGCGAGGATTTCGTGCCCATGGTTCAGGCAGCCGGCCAGCAGCAGGGTCTTGTCGAAGAACTGGCGGATTTCGGCGATCAGCGAGAACGGACTCCAGGTGCCGGCGTGGCCACCGGCTCCCGCTGCCACGGCGATCAGCCCGTCGACACCGGCTTCGGCAGCTTTTTCGGCATGGCGCCGGGTGGTGACGTCATGGAACACCAGGCCGCCGTAGCTGTGTACGGCGTCTACCAATTCTTTGACCGCGCCCAGGCTGGTGATGACGATCGGCACCTTGTGCTCGACACAGATCGCCAGGTCAGCCTCAAGGCGCGGGTTGCTGTGGTGCACGATCAGGTTGACCGCGTAGGGCGCGGGGTTGTCCAGCAGCGCCAGGCCCGCCTCGATTTCTTCCAGCCAGGCCTTGAAACCACTGCTTTCGCGTTGGTTGAGTGCCGGGAAGCTCCCGACCACGCCATTGCGGCAGCACGCCAGGACCAGTTGTGGGTTGGAAATCAGGAACATCGGCGCAGCCACCACGGGCAGGCGCAGACGTTGTTCTAGCAAAGCGGGCAGCGACATTGGAAGTACCCCGGATTAAGTGCAACTGATGAGAGTTAGAACGGCTTTACGACGACCAAAATTACAATAGCCAGCAATATCAGAACTGGCACTTCATTGAACCAGCGATAAAAGACATGGCTGCGGGTGTTTTCGCCACGGGCAAAACGTTTTACCTGGGCGCCACACATATGGTGGTAGCCGATCAGGATCACCACCAGGGTCAACTTGGCGTGCATCCAGCCACCCTGGCTGAAGACGCTCGGGTTAAGGCTGATCAACCAGATACCGAAGACCAGCGTGGCGATCATCGCCGGCAGCATGATGCCCTTGTACAGCTTGCGCTCCATGAGGCTGAAGCGCTCCTGGCTGACGGCATCCTGGCTTTGTGCGTGGTAGACGAACAGGCGCGGTAGGTAAAACAGCCCGGCAAACCAGCAGACAATGCTGACGATATGAAAGGCTTTGAGCCATAGATAAAGCATTTTTAGTTATTCCCAGGTTCACGGTAACTGGAGATAGTAGAGGTTAGAGTGTGCGCACGTCACCTTGACGGTTGTCGCAGAACGATACGGCCCCTATTATCGACGGCTTTCCAGTGGTTCGTTGAGGGCAGGTTTATGGTCAAGGTCGGTATCGTCGGCGGCACGGGTTACACCGGTGTCGAATTGCTGCGTCTGTTGGCTCAGCATCCGCAAGCTGAGGTGGTGGTCATCACCTCCCGATCCGAGGCCGGCCTGGCCGTTGCCGATATGTATCCCAACCTGCGCGGTCATTACGACGGGTTGGCGTTCAGCGTTCCGGATATCAAGACCCTGGGTGCCTGCGACGTGGTGTTCTTTGCCACGCCGCACGGGGTTGCCCATGCCTTGGCCGGCGAGCTGCTGGCGGCCGGGACCAAGGTCATCGACCTCTCGGCGGACTTCCGCCTGCAGGATGCCGATGAGTGGGCCAAGTGGTACGGCCAGCCCCATGGTGCTCCAGAGCTGCTCGAAGAGGCGGTGTATGGTTTGCCCGAGGTCAATCGCGAGCAGATCAGGCAGGCGCGCCTGATTGCCGTGCCGGGTTGCTATCCGACGTCGGCCCAGTTGGGTTTCCTGCCGTTGCTGGAGGCCGGCCTGGCTGATGCTTCGCGCCTGATTGCCGACTGCAAGTCGGGGGTCAGTGGCGCAGGTCGCGGTGCGGCCGTAGGCTCCTTGTACTCCGAGACCTCGGAAAGCATGAAGGCGTATGCCGTCAAAGGTCATCGTCACCTGCCGGAAATTCGCCAGGGCCTGCGCCGTGCGGCCGGCCGTGACGTTGGCCTGACGTTTGTGCCGCACCTGACCCCGATGATCCGTGGGATTCACTCGACACTGTATGCAACCGTTACGGATCGCTCGGTGGATCTGCAGGCATTGTTCGAGAAGCGTTATGCCAATGAGCCGTTCGTCGATGTGATGCCGGCCGGCAGCCACCCGGAAACCCGCAGCGTGCGCGGTGCCAACGTGTGCCGGATTGCCGTGCATCGTCCGCAGGATGGCGACCTGGTGGTGGTGCTGTCGGTTATCGATAACCTGGTCAAGGGCGCGTCGGGCCAGGCTGTGCAGAATTTGAACATCTTGTTCGGCCTGGATGAGAAGCTCGGCTTGTCCCACGCCGGCATGCTGCCTTAAAAGCAGCTACAAGTTTCAAGTTGTCAGTCGCAAGCTTGGAGCTAACGACTTGAAGCTTGCCGCTGCTCCCATAATAGTTGACCGCTTTTCTAGGAGAAGCGGATAATGGCCGCCATCACGCATATGGCGGCGCTACGCCGGGAGATTATCAGCATGAGCGTTGAATCCTTCACCCCCACGGCTTTGCAATTCACCCACGGTGCTGCGCACAAGGTGAAGAGCCTGGTCGATGAAGAGGGTAATGATCGCTTGAAGCTGCGCGTATTCGTTACGGGCGGCGGTTGTTCAGGGTTTCAGTACGGCTTTACCTTCGATGAAGATGTGGCCGATGACGACACCATCGTCGAGCGCGAGGGCGTAAGCCTGGTCGTGGATCCGATGAGCTTCCAGTACTTGGCGGGTGCCGAGGTGGATTACCAGGAAGGTTTGGAAGGCTCGCGCTTTGTGATCAAAAATCCGAATGCCACCACGACTTGTGGTTGCGGTTCGTCGTTTTCGATCTGATCGATAGCGGGTAGGCAAAACGCCGCTTGGCTCTTATGGGGCAAGCGGCGTTTTGCTATCTGCGATTCAGGCGGGGTAGATCGCGCCCAGTACGCGAAGGCCGCGGGCACCGGTCACGCTTGGGCGGTTGGCGGCGATGCCTTCAAGGCAGCAATGGGCCAGCCAGGCGAAGGCCATGGCTTCCACCCAGTCAGGATCTACGCCGTAGGTGGCGGTGCTGCTGACGCGGGTGGCCGGTAGCATGGCGGCGAGGCGGTTCATCAGCGTGGTGTTATGCGCGCCGCCGCCACACACCAGCAGGGTTTCGGTGTGCGATTGCGCGGATTTCAATGAGGCAACGATGGTCTGCGCCGTCAGTTCCAGCAGCGTGGCCTGGACATCCTGGGCATGCAGTGATGGCAGTCGGCCGAGGTGCTGTTCCAGCCAGGGTAGGTTGAAGACTTCGCGCCCTGTGCTTTTTGGGCCCTGGGTCAGGAAGAAAGGGTCACTGAGCAACGCGCTGAGCAGCTGTGGCTCGACCTTTCCTGTCGCCGCCCATTGGCCGTCGCGGTCAAAGGTTGCGCCCCGTTGCTGGTGAATCCAGGCGTCGAGCAGGACATTGCCCGGGCCGCAGTCAAAACCCGCTACCGGTTTGCCGGTCTCGATCAGGCTCAGGTTGCTGAAGCCGCCGACATTCAGTACTGCGCGGTTGCCGTCGGCCTCGCCAAACAGCGATTCGTGAAAGGCTGGCACCAGCGGCGCACCCTGACCACCGGCGGCCACATCGCGGCTACGAAAGTCACTGACCACGGTGATTCCGGTCAGCTCAGCCAGTAAGGCGGGGTTGCCGATCTGTACGGTGAAACCGCGGGCAGGCTCGTGGCGAATGGTTTGCCCGTGGCTGCCAATTGCGCGGATGTTGTGGTGAGTGAGCTGCTGTTGCTCCAGCAAAGCATGGATGCCCTGGGCGGCGAGTGTTACCCAGTTTTGCTGGGCAATCGCCGAACGTGCAATCTCGTCCGGGCCGCTGGCGCAAAGGCCCAGCAGTTCAACACGCAGGGGGGCGGGCATGGGGATGTAGTGCGTGGCGATCAGCTTGACCGCCGTTTCCTGCTCGATCAGCGCAATATCCAGGCCATCGAGGCTGGTCCCGGACATCACACCTATATAGAGCGCCATCGCTTAGCGCTTCGCCGAAGCCAGCATGGTGGCGCGTTCCTGGTCCATGCGTGCCATCAGCGGTTGGCTTTGCTGAAGGAAGCGGGCGCGCTCGGCCTTGGCGATCGGGTCGGCCATTGGCAGCTTCTGGCCCAGCGGGTCGACGTGCACACCGTTGACCTGGAACTCATAGTGCAGGTGCGGGCCTGTGGACAGGCCAGTGGTGCCGATATAGCCGATCACTTGGCCTTGCTTGACGTTGCCGCCGGTCTTCACACCTTTGGCAAAGCCTTGCATGTGACCGTAGAGCGTACGGTAGCTGTTGCCGTGCTGGATGATAACGGTGTTGCCGTAGCCGCCGCGGCGCCCGGCCAGCAGCACCTTGCCGTCGCCGGCAGACTTGATCGGCGTGCCGCGCGGTGCGGCATAGTCCACGCCTTTGTGGGCGCGGATTTTGTTCAGAATTGGATGCTTGCGGCCCATGGAGAAACGCGAGCTAATACGGGCGAAGTCAACCGGAGTACGGATGAAGGCCTTGCGCATGCTATTGCCGTCGGCGGTGTAGTAGCTGCTATTGCCTTGTTTGTTGGTGTAGCGCACGGCGGTGTAGGTCTTGCCGCGGTTGGTAAAGCGCGCTGACAGGATATTGCCGGTGCCGACGACCTTGCCGTTGGCTACCTTTTGCTCGTAGATCACGTCGAACTCGTCACCCTGGCGAATATCCTGGGCGAAGTCGATGTCGTAGCCAAATACGCTGGCCATGTCCATGGTCATGCTGTGGGACAGGCCCGCGCGCGCTGCGGACTGGGACAGTGAGCTGTTGATCACGCCATGAATGTAGGCCGAGCGCATCACCGGCTTGGTGGTCACGCGATTGAAGGCAAAGCCCTTGGCACCCTTGGTCAGGGTGATGCTTTCGAGGTCATTGAGGTTGCTGTGCAGGGTGGTCAGTTGGCCGTCCGGGGTCAGCTCGAACTGAAGCTTCTGGCCACGCTTGAGTTGGGTGAACTGCTTGGCTTGCTTATCGCTGGCCAGTACCTCATTAACAGTCGTGGCTGGAAGGCCGACCTTTTCAAACAGCGTCGATAGCGTGTCACCTTTGCCCACGATGACTTCACGATGCTCCGGGCCCTTTGCGACCTGGGGTGTAGGTGCTGCCTGGGCGGTTTGCTGGGTGTCGTCCGCACTGTCTTCGATCTGTGCAAATGGTGACTCGACGCTTGCGGTTGTGGCTTGTTGCGCGTCAGAGGCGTCTTGATCTTGTGTCAGTTGTTCAATCGGGCTCTCCAAGTCAAGGCTCAGAGTCGTTCGTTTGGCTTCTACGTCACTGGAAGGGAATACCAGGAGTGCCAGGCTGAGAAGGGCGGCGATACCACTTGCGGCGAGCAGGTGGGTCTTCGGGTAAAGCGGCGGCGCTTTAGACGGTTCAGTGGTCATAGGTAATTTTGACTTTGAAAAGATGAAATGGAAAAGATGAATGACATGATGAAGATGAAATAACTGTATAAAATATAACCAAATCATCTGTGGTGCAAGCTTGCGAATGCCGGGCTCGCCGAATGGTGTCTGTTTACAGGGCAAAACTTGTAATTAGTCCCTGATCTTGTATGGTTGGTTCCCTTTGAATCTGAGCCTTGCGGGTCTGTTATGAAGTCGGTTGAAGAGCAGCTAGCGCTGATCAAACGTGGTGCGGAAGAACTGTTGGTCGAGGCCGAGCTGATCGAAAAGCTCAAGCGTGGCCAACCCCTGCGTATTAAGGCTGGCTTTGATCCGACAGCGCCGGATCTGCACCTGGGTCATACCGTGCTTATTAATAAGCTGCGCCAGTTCCAGGAGCTGGGGCACCAGGTGATCTTCCTTATAGGTGACTTCACCGGGATGATCGGCGACCCGAGTGGTAAGAGCGCCACGCGCCCGCCGCTGACCCGTGAGCAGGTTCTCGATAATGCCGAGACCTACAAGACCCAGGTCTTCAAGATTCTCGATCCGGCCAAGACCGAGGTGGCGTTCAACTCCACATGGATGGATCAAATGGGTCCGGCGGACTTTATTCGCCTGACATCCCAGTACACCGTTGCGCGGATGCTTGAGCGCGATGACTTCGATAAGCGCTACTCCACCAATCAGCCTATTGCGATTCACGAGTTCCTATATCCGTTGGTTCAAGGTTATGACTCGGTGGCGCTGCGTGCGGATGTCGAGCTGGGCGGTACTGATCAGAAGTTCAACCTGTTGATGGGGCGTGAGCTGCAGCGCGCGTATGGTCAGGAGGCCCAGTGCATTCTGACCATGCCATTGCTGGAAGGGTTGGATGGCGTGAAGAAGATGTCCAAGTCGTTGGGCAACTATGTCGGGATCCAGGAAGCACCGGGCGTGATGTACGGCAAGCTGGTTTCTATTCCGGATGCGCTGATGTGGCGTTACTTCGAGCTGTTGAGCTTCCGCTCGATGGATGAGATCAATGCGTTGCGTGCCGACGTAGAGGCGGGTGCGAATCCGCGGGACGTCAAGATCAAGCTCGCGGAAGAGATTGTTGCGCGCTTCCATGGCGAGGAGGCTGCGGCCAGTGCTCACCGTGCGGCGGGCAATCGCATGAAGGATGGCGAGCTGCCGGATGATCTGCCTGAGATTGAGCTGACTGCTGGCGAGGCGATGCCGATCGCCGCTGTCCTTAATAAGGCAGGTCTGGTGAAGAACTCGGCGGTTGCTCGTGACCTTCTGGGTTCCGGTGGTGTGCGTATAGATGGTGAGGTTGTCGATCGCACCTTTATATACGAGCTGGGCGCGACCCACGTTTGCCAGGCCGGCAAGAAGGCATTTGCACGTATTACGCTTAAATCCGAATAAACCTGAAATTAAGGGTTGACGGCGATTTATATCTGTCTATAATTCGCCCCACTTCCGGCGCAGTCGAAACGGAAAACTCCTTGGTAAACAAAGAGTTACGCAGAATTCGAC
>NZ_JBWKWY010000042.1:0-40646 GCF_059422465.1 Pseudomonas sp. GW821-FHT01D09 | reverse complement strand
GTGGAGAAGAGACAGGTGTCAGCCAACAGGCCTGTGACTGACACTCCGCTATCGCAGGCAAGCCAGCTCCCACATTTGATCTTCATTGACTGGGATTTGGCGGGCAGCAAAAAGGCGCCTTTCGGCGCCTTTTCTATTGCTGTCAAGCATCAGGCCATTTCGGCCGTGGTCTCGAACTCGAAGGTCAGCTCGCCGTCCTTCAAGTCGATATGCACCACGCCACCATGGTCGGAAAGCTCGCCAAACAGGATCTCTTCGGCCAGTGGCCGCTTGATCTTGTCCTGGATCAGGCGCGCCATTGGGCGGGCGCCCATTGCCGCGTCGTAGCCGCCCTCGGCGATCCAGCTGCGTGCCGCTTCCGTCACCTCCAGCTGCACACGCTTGTCTTCCAACTGCGCCTGCAGCTCGGTAAGGAACTTGTCCACCACGCTCTTGATCACCTCATGGCTGAGGCGACCAAACTGGATAATGGTGTCCAGGCGGTTACGGAATTCCGGCGTGAAGCTCTTCTTGATCACTTCCATCGCATCGGAAGAGTGATCCTGATGAGTAAAGCCAATGGAAGCCCGCGCGGCCGTCTCGGCACCGGCGTTGGTGGTCATGATCACGATGACGTTGCGGAAGTCCGCCTTGCGCCCGTTGTTGTCGGTCAGGGTCCCGTGGTCCATGACCTGCAGCAGCAGGTTGAAGACTTCCGGGTGGGCCTTTTCGATTTCATCGAGCAGCAGTACGCAATGCGGCTGCTTGGTGATCGCCTCGGTCAACAGGCCGCCCTGGTCGAACCCGACATAGCCCGGAGGCGCACCGATCAGGCGCGACACGGTATGCCGCTCCATGTATTCGGACATGTCGAACCGCACCAGCTCAATGCCCATGGCCTTGGCCAACTGCCGCGCCGCTTCGGTCTTGCCGACGCCGGTAGGGCCGGCGAACAGGAACGAACCCACCGGCTTATCCGGCGACTTGAGGCCGGCCCGGGATAGCTTGATCGCCGTCGACAGCGAATCAATCGCCGCATCCTGGCCAAACACCGTCAGCTTGAGGTCGCGCTCCAGGTTACGCAGCAGCTCCTTGTCGGAACTGGTGACGTGTTTTGGCGGAATTCGCGCAATTTTCGCCACGATATCCTCGACCTGCGCCACTTCAATGCGCTTCACCCGCTTCTCGACCGGCTGCAGGCGCTGGTAAGCCCCCGCTTCGTCGATCACATCGATGGCCTTGTCCGGCATATGCCGGTCATTGATGTAGCGCGACGCCAGCTCAGCGGCCGCACGCAACGCCTCATCGCTGTACTCGATGCCGTGGTGCGCCTCGAAACGCCCTTTGAGCCCACGCAGGATACCAATGGTGTCTTCGACCGACGGCTCGGACACATCGACTTTCTGGAAGCGACGCGCCAGGGCACGGTCTTTCTCGAAGATCCCGCGAAACTCCTGGAACGTGGTCGAGCCGATGCAACGGATATCCCCCGAAGACAACAACGGCTTGAGCAGGTTGGACGCATCCATCACCCCACCGGAAGCCGCACCGGCGCCAATGATCGTGTGGATCTCATCAATGAACAGGATCGCCTGCGGACGCTTTTTCAGCTCGCCAAGCAATGCCTTGAAACGCTTTTCAAAG
Organism: Pseudomonas sp. GW821-FHT01D09; assembly: GCF_059422465.1. Classification (NCBI taxonomy): domain Bacteria; kingdom Pseudomonadati; phylum Pseudomonadota; class Gammaproteobacteria; order Pseudomonadales; family Pseudomonadaceae; genus Pseudomonas; species Pseudomonas sp. GW821-FHT01D09. The sequence goes on along the minus strand of NZ_JBWKWY010000042.1, from coordinate 39,023 downwards.
TCACCACGGTACTTGGTCCCGGCGAGCAACGCGCCCAGGTCAAGGGAGTACACAACGCTATTGGCCAGCAGGTCAGGCACCTGGTTATCAACAATGCGCTTGGCCAGGCCTTCGGCAATCGCGGTCTTGCCCACGCCTGCCTCGCCCACCAGCAGCGGGTTGTTCTTGCGACGGCGCGCGAGGATCTGCGCAACACGCTCAACTTCCATCTCGCGCCCCACCAGCGGGTCGATCCGCCCCTGGCGCGCCAGTTCGTTGAGATTGCTGGCGTAGGCATCCAGCGGGTTGCTTGAAGAAGAAGACTCACCGCCCTCGTCGTCCTGCATATCCTGCTCACCCTCGGAGTGATCGCCATGCCCTGGCACTTTCGAGATGCCATGGGCGATGTAGTTGACGACATCGATACGCGCCACGCTCTGCTGCTTGAGCAGGAACACTGCCTGGCTTTCCTGCTCGCTGAAGATGGCAACCAATACATTGGCGCCGGTCACTTCACGTTTGCCGGAGCTCTGCACATGGAACACGGCGCGCTGCAACACCCGCTGGAAGCCCAGGGTTGGCTGGGTCTCACGGTCCTCGTCATGCACGGGGATCAGTGGCGTGGTGGAGTCGATGAACTCCTGCAGGTCATGCTTGAGCTTGTCGAGGTTGGCGCCACACGCACGCAGAACCGTGGCGGCAGCTTCGTTATCCAAAAGTGCCAGCAGCAGGTGCTCGACGGTCATGAATTCATGACGCTTCGAGCGGGCCTCCTTGAAGGCAAGATTGAGGGTGACTTCGAGCTCGCGGTTTAACATAGCTTCACCTCATACCCAAGTGGTCGGCGTTAACCGTCCTTCTCGATTTCACAGAGTAGCGGATGCTGGCTTTCCCTGGCGTACTGGTTGACCTGCATGGCCTTTGTCTCGGCGATGTCACGGGTAAACACTCCACATACTGCCCGTCCTTCTGTATGAACGGCCAGCATTACCTTGGTCGCCAACTCGCGGTTCAGATTAAAAAACACCTCGAGTACTTCGACGACGAAATCCATCGGCGTGTAGTCATCATTGAACAAAACCACCTTGTACATCGGTGGTGCCTGTAAAGCAGGCTTGGCCTCCTGAACAGCGATGCCTGCAGAACCGTCATCGTCTTCTAGATGATCCGGGCGATCCTGATTGAATGTTAGTCGAATCTGGCTGAATGCATGCATGGAAAGAAAGGTTCGTCAGTTGTGCATTTACAGTGATGGGGGCGACCTGTCAGAAATTCAACTCCGACCGACTGGTCACCTTGACTATCGGCAAAACGGTGTTACAACCAATAGAACCCACAGTGGGTAAAAAAGGTCCGCGCAGTCAACCTTATTTATTCGGGTTAGGACGGATAAACTGGATGATACTCCAGTGATGGAGTCTGGTGCAGAGGGATATGGGTATGTCTGGCGTCAAGATCAGTGGCAAGGTCAAATGGTTCAATAATGCCAAGGGCTACGGTTTCATTAATGAAGACGGCAAGGAAGAAGACCTTTTTGCGCATTACTCGGCGATCACCATGGAGGGTTACAAAACGCTGAAAGCAGGCCAACTGGTGACCTTTGAAGTCATCCAGGGCCCCAAGGGCCTGCATGCTGTCGAAATTTGTGCAGCAACGGCTCCGCCTGGAAAATCCCACGAAGACAAGCACGACAAGGCAGACAACTGCGCTCATTCCAAAAAGAAGCAAACGGCCTGATCAGCCACTGAGTAGCAACCCTGCAAAAAAAACGGCCATCCCGAGCAATCAGGATGGCCGTTTTTTATAGCTTTGGACTTACATATGCGAAATCAACGCATCGCCGAAGCCCGACGACGACACCAGCTTGGCGCCCTCCATCAAGCGCTCGAAGTCATAGGTCACGGTCTTGGCCGAAATCGCCCCGTTGGTGCCCTTGATGATCAGGTCAGCCGCTTCGGTCCAGCCCATATGGCGCAGCATCATTTCCGCCGACAGGATCAGTGAACCCGGGTTGACCTGGTCCTTGCCGGCATATTTTGGTGCCGTGCCGTGGGTGGCTTCAAACATGGCCACGGTGTCAGACAGGTTGGCGCCCGGTGCAATACCGATGCCCCCCACTTCTGCCGCCAGGGCGTCGGACAGGTAGTCGCCGTTGAGGTTCAGGGTGGCGATCACATCGTATTCGGCCGGACGCAGCAGGATCTGCTGGAGCATGGCGTCGGCAATCGCATCCTTGACCACCACATTGCGGCCGGTGCGCGGGTTCTTGAACTGCATCCACGGCCCGCCATCGAGCAGGGTCGCACCGAACTCTTCGGCCGCCACTTCGTAGGCCCACTCCTTGAAGGCACCTTCGGTGAACTTCATGATGTTGCCTTTGTGCACGATGGTCAGCGACTCACGGTCGTTATCCACCACATATTGCAGGGCCTTGCGCGCCAGGCGCTTGGTGCCCTCCTTGGAAACCGGCTTGACGCCAATCCCGCAATCCTGGTCGAAACGGATCTTGGTGACGCCCATTTCCTCTTTGAGGAACTTGATGACCTTGATGGCTTCCGGCGAACCGGCCTTCCACTCGATGCCGGCGTAAATATCCTCGGAGTTCTCACGGAAGATGGTCATGTCCACATCGCCAGGCTTCTTGACCGGGCTTGGCACACCTTCAAACCAACGCACCGGGCGCAGGCAGACATACAGGTCCAGCTGCTGGCGCAGGGCCACGTTCAGCGAGCGGATACCGCCCCCGACCGGCGTGGTCAGCGGGCCCTTGATGGAAACCACGTAATCCTTGACCGCGTCCAGGGTTTCCTGGGGCAGCCAGGTGTCCTGGTCGTAAACCTGAGTGGCCTTCTCGCCGGCATACACCTCCATCCAGGAGATTTTGCGCTTGCCGCCGTAGGCCTTGTTAACAGCTGCATCGACCACCTTGATCATCACCGGGCTGATGTCGACGCCAATACCGTCACCTTCGATGAAAGGGATGATCGGGTTGTCAGGAACATTGAGAGAATGGTCTGCGTTGACGGTGATTTTGTCGCCGACTGCCGGAACCTGAATCTTCTTGTATCCCATGCTGAACTCCGTTTGTGGATTGAACATCTGGCTGTGCCCGAGCCTACTCCAGTTGAATGTGGACTGGAACCTTGCGCCCGGCACATTTGCTGCGAAAAACCTAGATTTAGTGGTCTACAACCTTGAAACAAAAGGGAAAAACGCCAAACTTGAGCACTACGTGCGACTTTAGGCGCAATCCGGTCCCTGCGACCTTTAGACCAATGGACGACCCACCTTTTGTATGAAGGCTCGGCGTAAGCATAGCGACCTATGTATAATGCCGCCGCTGACCAAAGAGTCACGATGGCCGACCGCTCTATATCGAGCACCTGCGCCTGAAAAAGCCGGGCTGCCACCGTAGCCCACCCGCTTGACGCTCGACTGATGCAACCCAACATCACCGCGAAGAAACATCGACATTCGGCTCATGGATGACTTTGAACGAACGCGCTTTACCCGGCGCATCTCGAGTTTCCGCGCACGCTTTTAGCAAAGAAGAGAGTTAATCCGAATATGCCCACCCGCTCGAAGATCATCTATACCTTCACCGACGAAGCCCCAGCCCTCGCCACCTATTCACTGCTGCCTATCGTAGAGGCCTTCACCGCTTCCGCTGATATTGAAGTGGAAACCCGCGATATCTCCCTCGCAGGGCGCATCCTCGCAAGCTTCCCCGAGCAACTGGGCACCAAGGCCGTTGCGGACCACCTCGCCGAACTGGGCGCCCTGGCCGTAACCCCTGAAGCCAATATCATCAAGCTGCCCAACATCAGCGCCTCGACCCCGCAGCTGCAAGCCGCGATCAAGGAACTGCAGGCCCAGGGCTACGCCCTGCCGGACTACCCGGAAACCGTAACCACCGACGCGGAAAAAGAAACCCGTGCACGTTACGACAAGGTCAAGGGCAGCGCCGTGAACCCGGTCCTGCGCGAAGGCAACTCCGACCGCCGCGCGCCCCTGTCGGTCAAGAACTACGCCCGCAAGCACCCGCACAAAATGGGCGCCTGGGCCGCTGACTCCAAGTCCCACGTGGCTCACATGAGCAACGGCGACTTCTACGGCAGCGAAAAAGCCGTACAGATCGAAGCGGCCGATGCTGTCAAAATCGAGCTGGTCGGCAAGGATGGCAGCACCACCGTCCTGAAAGAAAAGACCAGCGCACTGGCCGGCGAAATCCTCGACAGCGCCGTGCTGAGCAAGAACGCCCTGCGCGCGTTCATTGCCGCAGAAATCGAAGACGCCAAGCAACAGGGCGTGCTGCTGTCGGTTCACCTCAAAGCCACCATGATGAAGGTCTCCGACCCGATCATGTTCGGCCAGATCGTTGCCGAGTTCTATAAAGACGCCCTGGCCAAGCACGCGACCGTGCTGGAACAGATCGGCTTCAACCTGAACAACGGCATCGGCGACCTGTACGCCCGCATCAAGGCCCTGCCGGCCGACCAGCAAGCGCAGATCGAAGCCGACATCCAGGCGGTCTACGCCGCTCGCCCATCGCTTGCGATGGTCAACTCCGACAAAGGCATCACCAACCTGCACGTGCCGAGCGACGTGATCGTCGACGCCTCGATGCCAGCCATGATCCGTGATTCCGGCAAGATGTGGGGCACTGACGGTCAGTTGCACGACACCAAGGCCGTGATCCCGGACCGCTGCTACGCCACCATCTACCAGGCGGTCATCGAAGACTGCAAGGCCCATGGCGCCTTCGACCCTACCACCATGGGCAGCGTGCCAAACGTTGGCCTGATGGCGAAGAAGGCCGAAGAGTATGGCTCCCACGACAAGACGTTCCAGATCAAGGCTGACGGCGTCGTCCGCGTCACCGACAGCAAGGGCAAGCTGCTGATGGAACAGTCGGTTGAAGCAGGCGATATCTTCCGCATGTGCCAGACCAAAGACGCGCCGATCCAGGACTGGGTCAAACTGGCCGTCAACCGCGCCCGCGCCAGCAACACCCCGGCCATTTTCTGGCTGGACCCACTGCGCGCCCACGACGGCGTCGTGGTCGAGAAAGTCCAGGCCTACCTGAAAGACCACAACACCGAAGGCCTGGACATCCGCATCATGTCGCCGGTCGACGCGATGAAGTTCACCCTGGAACGCACCCGCAAGGGCCTGGACACCATCTCGGTGACCGGCAACGTACTGCGCGACTACCTGACTGACCTGTTCCCGATCATGGAACTGGGCACCAGCGCCAAGATGCTGTCGATCGTACCGCTGATGAACGGTGGCGGCCTGTTTGAAACCGGCGCTGGCGGTTCGGCGCCAAAGCACGTGCAGCAACTGCTGGAAGAAAACTTCCTGCGCTGGGACTCCCTGGGCGAATTCCTGGCCCTGGCAGCCTCCCTTGAGCATTTGGGTGTGAACTACAACAACCCGAAAGCCCTGGTACTGTCCAAGACCCTGGACCAGGCCACCGGCCAGTTCCTCGACAACAACAAATCGCCATCGCGCAAAGTCGGCAACATCGACAACCGCGGCAGCCACTTCTACCTGGCACTGTACTGGGCCCAGGCCCTGGCCGCCCAGACTGAAGATACCGCGCTGCAAGGGCAATTCGCTCAACTGGCAAAAACCCTGGCCGAGAACGAAGCAACCATCGTTGCCGAACTCAACGCCGTACAGGGCAAGCCAGTGGACATCGGCGGCTACTACGCACCGAATCCTGAGCTAACCAGCAAGGCTATGCGCCCGAGTGCTACGCTCAATGCTGCGATTGCTGCGTTGAAGTAATGCTGTAAGGATGCAAAAAAAACCCGGCCCCGCGCCGGGGTTTCTCTTTGTGCCCAGCACCGTTTTCAATGAAGAAACCCAAGCAAATGTGGGAGCTGGCTTGCCTGCGATAGCAGTCTGCCATCCGTTACAGATGTAGCTGAGTCACCGCCATCGCAGGCAAGCCAGCTCCCACACTGATTGGGTTCCACCAGCCACCCCGGAGTCGAAGCCGCTATGACCTGGCAACCCCACATCACCGTCGCCACCATCGTCGAAGACAATGGCCGCTTCCTCATGGTCGAAGAGCTCAAGGGCGGCCGCGCCGTGCTCAACCAGCCTGCCGGCCATCTCGACCCGCACGAAACCCTGACCGAAGCCGCCGTGCGCGAAACCCTTGAAGAAACCGGCTGGGACGTCGAAGCCACCGGTGTCGTCGGCCTCTACCTATATACCGCCCCCAGCAATGGCGTGACCTACCAGCGGGTCTGCTTCATTGCCAAAGCCCTGCAACACCACCCGGACTATCAGCTCGACGAAGGTATCGTGCGCGCCCGCTGGCTGAGCCGTGACGAGCTGATGGCCCTGCGCGACGACTGGCGCAGCGAGTTGATCATTCGCTGTATCGATGATTATCTGGCCGGTCACTGCCACAGTCTCGAATTGATCCGCCCTTCTCTTTAGCCTTGCGGGCTCGGGCCTGCTAGAATCGCGTCCTTTTTCAAGACACCCGTTGAAATCCTATGCGTGATCCAGCCCCTTCTGACACACAAAAGAAGCGCGTCATCGTCGGTATGTCCGGCGGCGTGGATTCTTCCGTTTCCGCCGTTCTGCTCATGGAGCAGGGTTATGAGGTGGAAGGCCTGTTCATGAAGAACTGGGAGGAAGACGATGGAACGGAATACTGCACCGCCATGGACGACCTGGCCGACGCCCAGGCCGTGTGCGACAAGATTGGCATCAAGCTGCACACCGCCAACTTCGCCGCCGAGTACTGGGACAATGTGTTCGAGCACTTCCTGGCCGAATACAAGGCCGGCCGCACGCCGAACCCGGACATCCTGTGCAACCGCGAAATCAAGTTCAAGGCGTTCCTCGATTACGCCATGATCCTCGGCGCCGACCTGATTGCCACTGGCCACTATGTGCGCCGTCGCGATATCGAGGGCCACACCGAATTGCTCAAGGGCCTGGACCCGAACAAGGACCAGAGCTACTTCCTGCACGCCGTGGGCGGTGAACAGATCGCCAAGACCCTGTTCCCGGTAGGTGAGCTGGAAAAACCCGAAGTGCGCAAGATCGCCGAGAAACACGGCCTGGCCACCGCCAAGAAGAAGGACTCCACGGGGATCTGCTTTATTGGCGAGCGCCGCTTCAGTGACTTTCTCAAGCAGTATCTGCCGGCACAGCCGGGCGAGATCAAGACCACCGAAGGCGAAGTCATCGGCCGTCACCACGGCCTGATGTACCACACCATCGGCCAGCGCCAGGGCCTGGGCATCGGCGGCCTGAAAGACGCCGGTGACGAGCCGTGGTACGTGCTGGTCAAGGACCTGGCAAATAACGTGCTGATCGTCGGCCAGGGCAACGAGCATCCGCTGTTGTTCTCCGGTGCGCTGCTGGCCTCGGAGATCTATTGGGTCAACCCGATCGACCTGAGCAGCCCGCGCCGTCTGACCGCCAAGGTGCGCTACCGCCAGAGCGACCAGCCCTGCACCCTGGAAAAGACCGCCAATGGCTACCGCGCCACGTTCGATGACCCGCAACGCGCGGTCACGCCCGGCCAGTCCGTGGTGTTCTACGACGGTGAGATCTGCCTGGGAGGCGGCGTGATTGAAGTCGCCGAACCCTGGAGCACTCCGGCATGAGCCCGACCCAGGAGCAATTGACGGCACTGGGCGGTGTATTTCTCGCCGCCGTGCTGGTGGACAAGATCGCCAAGACCGGCCAGGTGACCGAGGCCGGCATGACCTGCATGCTCGGCAGCCTGCTGGTGGTCGACCCGAAGGACACCCTGGACGTGTACGGCGGCGATGACCTGAGCCTGCGCGAAGGTTATCGCGCCCTGATCGGCGCCCTGGAGCGCGACCCGAGCACCCTGCAGCGCGAGCCACTGCGCTATGCCTTGTCGATGCTCGGTCTTGAGCGGCAACTGGCCAAGCGCGACGACCTGCTGGAAACCATCGGCAAGCGCCTGCCGCAGATCCAGTCCCAGGTCGAGCACTTCGGCCCGGCCCACGAGAACGTGATCGCCGCCTGTGGCGCTTTGTACCAGGACACCTTGAGCACCTTGCGCCAGCGGATCCAGGTCCACGGCGACATGCGCAACCTGCAACAGCCCAACAACGCCTCGAAAATCCGCGCCCTGCTGCTGGCCGGTATTCGTTCGGCGCGGTTGTGGCGGCAGTTGGGTGGTCATCGTTGGCAGTTGGTCATCAGCCGTCGCAAATTGCTCAAAGAGCTTTACCCGTTGATGCGCAACGAATAAGTCGCAGCCACGGGCCATTTTCAAGCCGTTACGCGTAATACGCCGGTCAGTTGGCAACGGACCGGCGGATTTTTTCATGTATGATACGCGCCCCATTTCGTTGCCCGACTGTCCGAGAACACCCCATGCAGCTCTCTTCGCTCACTGCGGTTTCCCCTGTTGACGGCCGCTACGCCGGCAAAACCCAGGCCCTGCGCCCTATTTTCAGCGAATACGGCCTGATCCGTGCTCGTGTACTGGTTGAAGTGCGCTGGCTCCAGCGCCTGGCCGCTCACCCCGCCATCAGCGAAGTGCCGGCGTTCTCCGCCGAGGCTAACGTTGTACTGAACACCCTGGCGGAAAACTTCTCCCTGGAGCACGCCGAGCGTGTGAAAGAGATCGAGCGCACCACCAACCACGACGTCAAGGCCATCGAGTACCTGCTCAAAGAGCAAGCGGCCAAGCTGCCGGAACTGGCCCAGGTCAGCGAGTTCATCCACTTTGCCTGCACCAGCGAGGACATCAACAACCTGTCCCACGCCCTGATGCTGCGCGAAGGCCGTGATGACGTGATGCTGCCCCTGATGCGCCAGACCGCCAACGCCATCCGCGAACTGGCCATCCGCTTCGCCGACGTGCCGATGCTGTCGCGCACCCACGGCCAGCCGGCCTCGCCGACCACCCTGGGCAAAGAACTGGCCAACGTGGTGTACCGCCTGGAGCGCCAGATCGCGCAAGTGGCCGCCGTGCCATTGCTGGGCAAGATCAACGGCGCCGTGGGCAACTACAACGCCCACCTGTCGGCCTACCCTGAGATCGACTGGGAAGCCAACGCCCGCGCCTTCATCGAAGACGAGCTGGGCCTGGGCTTCAACCCGTACACCACGCAGATCGAACCCCACGACTACATCGCCGAGCTGTTCGACGCCATTGCGCGCTTCAACACCATCCTGATCGACTTCGATCGCGATATCTGGGGCTACATCTCCCTGGGCTACTTCAAACAGCGCACCATCGCGGGCGAAATCGGCTCGTCGACCATGCCGCACAAAGTCAACCCGATCGACTTTGAAAACTCCGAAGGCAACCTGGGCATCGCCAACGCCTTGTTCCAGCACCTGGCCAGCAAGTTGCCGATCTCCCGCTGGCAGCGCGACCTGACCGACTCCACCGTACTGCGCAACCTCGGCGTGGGCTTTGCCCATAGCGTGATCGCGTACGAAGCCAGCCTCAAAGGCATCAGCAAACTGGAACTCAACGCGCAGAAAATCGCCGCTGACCTGGACGCTTGCTGGGAAGTCCTGGCCGAGCCGATCCAGACGGTGATGCGTCGCTACAACATCGAAAACCCGTACGAAAAGCTGAAAGAGTTGACACGCGGCAAGGGCATCAGCCCCGAGGCGCTGCAAACTTTCATCGACGGCCTGGACATGCCAGCCGCGGCCAAGGCCGAGCTGAAACTGCTGACCCCGGCCAACTACATCGGCAACGCTGTAGACCAAGCCAAACGCATCTGATTGCGGCTTGACCCCTTGAGACGCCCGGCAGCGCCGGGCGTTTTTATTCCCGTCTGAAAAGTGCTTTTTTTCAATAGGTTACACATGAATCCTGATATTCCTCTTCAACTTCTGGGCGGCATCACGGCACGGGAATTCCTGCGCGACTACTGGCAGAAAAAACCGCTGCTGATCCGCCAAGCCATCCCTGATTTCGAAAGCCCGATCGATGCCGACGAACTGGCCGGCCTGGCGCTGGAAGAAGAAGTCGAGTCGCGCCTGGTGATCGAGCACGGCGAGCGCCCATGGGAACTGCGCCGCGGCCCGTTTGCCGAAGACGCCTTCAGCACCCTGCCCGAGCGCGAGTGGACCCTGCTGGTGCAGGCGGTCGACCAGTTCGTACCGGAAGTGGCCGAGCTGCTGGAGCAGTTCCGCTTCCTGCCAAGCTGGCGCATCGACGACGTGATGATCAGCTTTGCCGCCCCCGGTGGCAGCGTAGGTCCGCACTTCGATAACTACGACGTGTTCCTGCTGCAAGCCCAGGGCAAGCGCAACTGGAAGATCGGCCAGATGTGCAGCTCGGAAAGCCCACTGCTGCAACACGCTGACCTGCGCATCCTCGCCGAATTCGAGGAGAGCGCCGAATGGGTCCTGGAACCGGGTGACATGCTCTACCTGCCGCCGCGCCTGGCGCACTTCGGCATCGCTGAAGATGACTGCATGACCTACTCGGTTGGCTTCCGTGCACCAAGCGCGGCCGAAGTGCTGACCCACTTCACCGACTTCCTCAGCCAGTACCTGACGGATGAAGAGCGCTACACCGACGCCGACGCCCAGCCCGTCAGCGACCCGCACCAGATCCAGAGCGACGCCCTCGACCGCCTGAAAAGCCTGCTGGCCGAGCACATGAGCGACGAGCGCATGCTGCTGACCTGGTTCGGCCAGTTCATGACCGAGCCGCGCTACCCGGAACTGGTCGCCGGCCCCGAAGAATTGGCGCAGGATGAAGTCATCAGCAGCCTGGAAGACGGTGCAGTACTGATCCGCAACCCAAGCGCGCGCCTGGCCTGGTCGGAAGTGGACGACGACGTACTGCTGTTCGCCAGCGGCCAGAGCCGTTACCTGCCGGGCAAACTGCGCGAACTGCTGAAGATGATCTGCGCTGCCGATGCCCTGCACGTGGACAATCTGGGTCCGTGGCTGGCCGATGAAGATGGCCGCGACCTGCTGTGCGAACTGGTCAAGCAAGGAAGCCTGGGGTTTGCCGATGAATAAAATTCACGTAAGTGTCGCGGACTGGCAAAAGGATATCGCCGAGATTCGGCGCATTCGTGAAGCGGTGTTTATCGCTGAACAATCGGTCCCGCCTGAGCTGGAATGGGACGCAGACGACGCCGGGGCCATGCATTTCCTCGCGTTTGAAGGCGACTTTCCCATTGGCACCGCTCGCTTGCTGCCCAGCGGCGAGATCGGTCGCGTGTCGGTCCTCAAGGACTGGCGCGGGCTGAAAGTCGGCGACAAGCTGATGGAAGCGGTGATTGGCGAGGCCGAGAAACGCGGCCAGACCCGGCAGTTCCTCAGCGCGCAGGTGTATGCCGCGCCGTTTTATGAGCGACTGGGCTTCAAGATCGTCAGCGGAGAATTCCTGGAAGTCGGGATTCCCCATGTTGATATGGAACGCGAGGGTTGATTTAAGACCGTGGCGCGTCCATCGCAGGCAAGCCAGCGCCCATATTTGACCACATATGTCTTGAGCAACGCGGTCGGTGTGGGAGCTGGCTTGCCTGCGATGACCATATCAGCAACACCCCAAAAGGCCCTGCCATCCCCCGATGCCAGGGCCTTTTGCCGTCTACGATTCAACTTGCGCCCCGCCAGGCCGATAAACTGGCACCATCAAGCCCAAATGACTTGCAGAGATCACGGACATGTCCCTACGCACCCTAGTCGCCAGCCTGCTCATGACCGTCAGCTTTTCGGCAATGGCGGCCACCGAAGTCGTCCCCCTGAACAACCGCACCAGCGCCGACCTGCTACCCGTGGCGCAGAATTTCATTGGCAAGGACGGCACGGTCAGCGCCTACGGCAATCAATTGATCGTCAATGCCGAGCCGGACAAGATCCAGGGCTTGCGCGCCCTGCTCGCACAGCTGGACACCCCCTCCAAACGCTTGCTGATCACCGTCGACACCAACGAGAACAACCAGCAAACCAATAGCCACATCATCACCTACAGCACCGAAAGCCGAGACGGCGGGATCCAGCAGATCCAGGCCAGCGAAGGCGTACCTGCGCTGATCCAGGTCGGTCAGAGCGTGCCATTGACCACCACCCAGCCCGATGCCTATGGTCGCCCGCAAAACCAGACCCAGTACCGCAACGTCACCCAGGGCTTTTACGTCACGGCCAGCGTCACCGGCGAGACCGTACACCTGAGCATCAGCACCAATCGTGACCGTATGAGCCAGGAACGTCCCGATGTAGTGAATGTGCAAAGTACCGACACAACCGTCAGCGGGCGCCTGGGCGAGTGGATCACCCTGGCCGGTATCAATCGCCAGACCCAAGCCGACAAACAGGGCGCAACCCGCAGCTACTCGACCCAGGGCCGGGATGACCTGACACTGAGGGTCAAAGTCGAGACCTTGAACTCAAGCACCAAAAACTGACTGATTAGTCGTATTAGACCAAAGATGTAGTGCCACAAAAAAAGCACTACAAAACATTTGACGATCCAAAAAAGCATGGGCATGATGGCCTCGCTCCCGCTAATCAGGGGCCCTGGCAAGGGCCTTCGGATCGTCGCTCCAAGCTACCCACCCGAGCCGATTCGTGTCTGTACCGCCCACAAGGCGTGTTTGACGAGGTTGCGACTGGAACGAAGTTGTCCCGAGGGACGGAAGCTAACCAGGTAACCCGGCAACACACTGATGGATCGTACCAAGGCCCACGACGCCCGAAGACTGTTCTCGGTTCGCCTCTACCTGCTCACTTTCTCCCTTGAGCCCATCGTTCATCCCGTCGCCTTCCCCGCCAAGCCCAACTTGACCGCCTAAGCTTCTGGTCAGCGAGCAGCCAATCCCACGCACTGAATACGTGGCTGGCAAACGGAATTTTCCACCCAGACCTATGCGACGAGGTTTTTCCCCATGGCACTGACACGCGAACAGCAAATTGCAGCCCTTGAAAAAGACTGGGCTGAAAACCCACGCTGGAAAGGCGTGACTCGCGCTTACTCCGCTGCTGACGTCGTCCGCCTGCGCGGCTCGGTTCAACCTGAGCACACCTTTGCAAAACTGGGCGCCGAGAAGCTGTGGAAGCTGGTTACCCAGGGCGCCAAGCCGTCCTTCCGCCCCGAGAAAGATTTCGTCAACTGCATGGGCGCCCTGACCGGCGGCCAGGCTGTGCAACAGGTCAAGGCCGGTATCCAGGCAATCTACCTGTCCGGCTGGCAAGTGGCGGCGGACAACAACTCCGCCGAGTCCATGTACCCTGACCAATCGCTGTACCCGGTGGACTCCGTACCAACCGTGGTCAAGCGCATCAACAACTCGTTCCGCCGCGCCGACCAGATCCAGTGGAAAGCCGGCAAAGGTCCGGGCGACGAAGGCTACATCGACTACTTCGCGCCAATCGTGGCTGACGCCGAAGCCGGTTTCGGTGGCGTCCTGAACGCCTACGAGTTGATGAAGAGCATGATCGAGGCAGGCGCTGCCGGCGTGCACTTTGAAGACCAACTGGCGTCCGTGAAAAAATGCGGCCACATGGGCGGCAAGGTACTGGTTCCGACCCAGGAAGCCGTACAGAAGCTGACCGCTGCCCGCCTGGCCGCTGACGTGGCCGGCACGCCGACCATCATCCTGGCCCGTACCGATGCCAACGCCGCTGACCTGCTGACCTCGGACTGCGACCCGTACGACCAGCCGTTCGTGACTGGCGAGCGCACCCAGGAAGGTTTCTACAAGGTGCGTGCAGGCCTGGACCAAGCCATTGCCCGTGGCCTGGCCTACGCACCGTACGCCGACCTGATCTGGTGCGAAACCGCCAAGCCAGACCTGGACGAAGCCCGTCGCTTCGCCGAGGCGATCAAGAAGGAATACCCGGACCAACTGCTGTCCTACAACTGCTCGCCTTCCTTCAACTGGAAGAAAAACCTGGACGACGCGACTATCGCCAAGTTCCAGCGCGAACTGTCCGCCATGGGCTACAAGCACCAGTTCATCACCCTGGCCGGCATTCACAACATGTGGCACAGCATGTTCAACCTGGCGCACGACTACGCCCGCAACGACATGACGGCCTACGTGAAGCTGCAGGAGCAGGAATTCGCTGACGCCGCCAAAGGCTACACCTTTGTGGCGCACCAGCAGGAGGTGGGCACTGGCTACTTCGACGACATGACCACCGTGATCCAGGGCGGCACCTCGTCCGTGACCGCGCTGACCGGCTCGACCGAAGAAGAACAGTTCCACTAAGTCGCTGAGTACACGGCCATTGCGGGCCCGATAGAAAGCTAACCGCAGTGCCGCACGATCTGACGCCCCGACTGGTTCGGGGCGTTTTTTATCCTGAAAAAATCTCTCCTGACCCAGCGAAGATCAAAATGTGGGAGTGGGCTTGCTCCCACAATGAAAATGCGCTCAGCCTGATGTTTTTGCGCAAAACCTTGATCCAGGGCGGTATTCGCTTAGGAAAAATCCGTTAAAAGTTGCGCGCTGGCAACTTGCGCCAAACGGGCAAGTAACAACAACTTTCCCCGCGACGCACCCAACACCCGCTTAAAACTCTCGCAAACAATATTCATTATCATTTAGAGCAATAAAACTTCGTTACACCCTAAACAAAACACAATTGATTAAAATCAAGCTAATGCCCGCAGCGTCTGGGCTACAGCCCCATAAAGGTGCACTATGTCCTTATTTCAGCGAATAATTTAGCTACGGGAATTTTACTTGCTAGGTGTTTAGCCATAAAATCACCCTGATTGATTGCGCTGCGACATATCGTCACTGCGCCGTTACTTTTTCGAGCTCAGAGACCTTTGCTCTCTGTTAAGGATTTCCAGCATGACCGAAGCGACAGGACTCATGGCCCACAACTGGGGCTTTGCCATTTTCCTCCTCGGTGTTGTCGGCCTCTGCGCCTTCATGCTCGGTGTTTCCAGCCTCCTTGGGTCAAAAGCCTGGGGCCGCAGCAAAAACGAACCGTTCGAGTCCGGCATGCTACCTACAGGTGGCGCCCGCTTGCGGCTCTCAGCCAAATTCTATCTGGTCGCGATGCTGTTCGTGATCTTCGATATCGAAGCCCTCTTTCTCTTTGCCTGGTCTGTGTCCGTCCGCGAAAGCGGCTGGACCGGATTCGTCGAAGCTCTCGTTTTCATAGCAATTCTGTTGGCAGGTCTTGTCTACCTGTTCCGAGTAGGCGCCCTTGACTGGGCTCCAGAAGCTCGTCGCAAGCGGCAAGCGAAGCTGAAACAATGAGGCTTTGGCGATGCAATACAATCTCACCAGGATCGACCCGGATGCTCCTAACGATCAGTACCCCATCGGCGAACGGGAAACCGTCTCCGATCCGTTAGAAGACCAAGTCCACAAAAACATCTACATGGGCAAGCTGGAAGACGTGCTGAGTGGCGCGGTCAACTGGGGGCGCAAGAATTCCCTGTGGCCGTACAACTTCGGCCTTTCGTGCTGCTACGTGGAAATGACCACCGCCTTCACGGCGCCCCACGACATCGCGCGCTTTGGCGCCGAGGTTATCCGGGCATCGCCGCGCCAGGCGGATTTCATGGTTATCGCCGGCACCTGCTTTATCAAGATGGCGCCGATCATCCAGCGTCTCTACGAGCAAATGCTCGAGCCGAAGTGGGTTATCTCCATGGGTTCGTGCGCCAACTCCGGTGGCATGTACGACATCTACTCCGTGGTCCAGGGGGTGGACAAGTTCCTGCCCGTGGACGTCTACGTGCCTGGCTGCCCGCCCCGCCCAGAAGCATTCCTGCAAGGCTTGATGCTGCTGCAGGAGTCGATTGGCAAGGAGCGTCGCCCACTGTCCTGGGTCGTCGGCGATCAAGGCGTGTACCGCGCCGAGATGCCTTCGCAAAAGGAACAGCGCCGCGAACAGCGAATCGCAGTCACCAACCTGCGCAGCCCCGACGAAGTCTGATCCAGCACGCTTCTTTCTATAGAACGAAAACCTGGCCTCATTCTTTACGTTGACCGAAAGCGATAAAAAACCATGACTACAGGCAGTGCTCTGTATATCCCGCCTTATAAGGCAGACGACCAGGATGTGGTCGTCGAACTCAATAACCGTTTTGGCCCTGACGCCTTCACCGCCCAGGCCACACGCACCGGTATGCCGGTGCTGTGGGTGGCGCGCGCCAAGCTCGTCGAAGTCCTGACCTTCCTGCGCAACCTGCCCAAGCCGTACGTCATGCTCTATGACCTGCATGGCGTGGACGAGCGTCTGCGCACCAAGCGCCAGGGGCTGCCGAGCGGCGCCGACTTCACCGTGTTCTATCACCTGATGTCGCTGGAACGTAACAGCGACGTGATGATCAAGGTCGCCCTCTCGGAAAGCGACCTGAGCATCCCGACCGTGACTGGTATCTGGCCGAACGCCAGCTGGTACGAGCGCGAAGTCTGGGACATGTTCGGGATCGACTTCCCGGGCCACCCGCACCTGACGCGCATCATGATGCCGCCGACCTGGGAAGGTCACCCGCTGCGCAAGGACTTCCCTGCCCGCGCCACCGAATTCGATCCGTTCAGCCTCAACCTGGCCAAGCAGCAGCTTGAAGAAGAAGCGGCGCGCTTCCGCCCGGAAGACTGGGGCATGAAGCGTTCCGGCACCAACGAGGACTACATGTTCCTCAACCTGGGCCCCAACCACCCCTCGGCCCACGGTGCCTTCCGTATCATCCTGCAACTGGACGGCGAAGAAATCGTCGACTGCGTACCGGACATCGGCTACCACCACCGTGGTGCCGAGAAGATGGCCGAGCGCCAGTCCTGGCACAGCTTCATCCCGTACACCGACCGTATCGACTACCTCGGCGGCGTGATGAACAACCTGCCGTACGTGCTCTCGGTCGAGAAGCTGGCCGGCATCAAGGTCCCGGACCGCGTCGACACCATCCGCATCATGATGGCCGAGTTCTTCCGTATCACCAGCCACCTGTTGTTCCTGGGTACCTATATCCAGGACGTCGGCGCCATGACCCCGGTGTTCTTCACCTTCACCGACCGTCAGCGTGCCTACAAGGTCATCGAAGCCATCACGGGCTTTCGCCTGCACCCGGCCTGGTACCGCATCGGCGGCGTGGCCCACGACCTGCCAAATGGCTGGGAACGCCTGGTCAAGGAATTCATCGACTGGATGCCCAAGCGTCTGGACGAGTACCAGAAAGCCGCCCTGGACAACAGCATCCTCAAGGGGCGGACCATTGGCGTCGCGCAGTACAACACCAAGGAAGCCCTGGAATGGGGCGTCACCGGTGCCGGCCTGCGTTCCACCGGTTGCGATTTCGACCTGCGCAAGGCGCGCCCGTACTCCGGCTACGAGAACTTCGAGTTTGAAGTCCCGCTGGCAGCCAATGGCGATGCCTACGACCGTTGCATCGTGCGCGTCGAAGAAATGCGCCAGAGCCTGAAGATCATCGAGCAGTGCATGCGCAACATGCCGGCAGGCCCGTACAAGGCGGATCACCCGCTGACCACGCCGCCGCCTAAAGAGCGCACCCTGCAGCACATCGAAACCCTGATCACGCACTTCCTGCAAGTCTCGTGGGGCCCGGTGATGCCGGCCAACGAGTCCTTCCAGATGATCGAAGCGACCAAGGGTATCAACAGTTATTACCTGACGAGCGATGGCGGCACCATGAGCTACCGCACCCGGATTCGTACCCCAAGCTTCGCGCACTTGCAGCAGATCCCTTCGGTGATCAAAGGCGAGATGGTCGCGGACTTGATTGCGTACCTGGGTAGTATCGATTTCGTTATGGCCGACGTGGACCGCTAAGCATGAGCATGAACAGCACGCTTATCCAGACAGACCGTTTCACCTTGAGTGAAACCGAGCGCTCGGCCATCGAGCACGAGCTGCATCACTACGAAGACCCGCGCGCGGCGTCGATCGAAGCCTTGAAGATCGTCCAGAAGGAACGTGGCTGGGTGCCCGACGGCGCCCTCTACGCCATCGGCGAGATTCTCGGCATCCCAGCCAGCGATGTGGAAGGCGTGGCCACGTTCTACAGCCAGATCTTCCGCCAGCCGGTCGGCCGCCACATCATTCGCGTGTGCGACAGCATGGTCTGCTACATCGGCGGCCACGAGTCGGTGGTCGACGCGATCCAGAGCAAGCTGGGCATTGGCCTGGGCCAGACCACTGCAGACGGGCGCTTCACACTGCTGCCGGTGTGCTGCCTGGGCAACTGCGACAAGGCGCCGGCGTTGATGATCGACGACGACACATTCGGCGACGTCCAGGCCTCTGGCGTCACCCAATTGCTCGAGGGCTACCCATGACCCTGACTTCCTTTGGTCCCGCCAACCTGATCAAGCGTTCGGCCGAGACTCACCCGCTGACCTGGCGCCTGCGCGACGACGGCGAGGCGGTATGGCTTGACGAGTACCAGGCCAAGAACGGTTACGCCGCCGCACGCAAAGCCTTTGCCGACATGGCCCAGGACGATATCGTCCAGACCGTGAAGGACGCCGGCCTTAAAGGCCGCGGTGGTGCAGGCTTCCCCACGGGGGTGAAGTGGGGCCTGATGCCCAAGGACGAATCCATCAACATCCGCTACCTGCTGTGCAACGCGGATGAAATGGAGCCCAACACCTGGAAAGACCGCATGCTGATGGAGCAACTGCCCCATCTGCTGATCGAAGGCATGCTGATCAGTGCCCGCGCACTGAAAACCTACCGTGGCTACATCTTCCTGCGGGGCGAATACACCACCGCCGCCAAGCACCTGAACCGTGCCGTGGCAGAAGCCAAGGCCGCCGGCCTGTTGGGCAAGAACATCCTCGGCTCGGGGTTCGACTTCGAGCTGTTCGTGCACACCGGTGCCGGGCGTTATATCTGCGGTGAAGAAACCGCCCTGATCAACTCCCTCGAAGGCCGCCGCGCCAACCCGCGCTCCAAGCCGCCCTTCCCTGCTGCCGTTGGCGTGTGGGGCAAGCCGACGTGCGTGAACAACGTCGAGACCCTGTGCAACGTGCCGGCGATCATCGCCGACGGCGTGGACTGGTACAAATCCCTGGCCCGCGAAGGCAGCGAAGACATGGGCACCAAGCTCATGGGCTTCTCCGGCAAGGTCAAGAACCCCGGCCTGTGGGAACTGCCCTTCGGCGTGACCGCCCGCGAGCTGTTCGAGGACTACGCCGGCGGCATGCGCGATGGCTACACCCTCAAGGCCTGGCAGCCAGGCGGCGCCGGCACCGGTTTCCTGCTGCCCGAGCACCTCGACGCACAGATGTATGCCGGCGGCATCGGCAAGGTGGGCACCCGGATGGGGACCGGCCTGGCGATGGCGGTGGACAACACCGTGAACATGGTCTCGCTGCTGCGCAACATGGAGCAGTTCTTCGCCCGCGAATCCTGTGGTTTCTGCACCCCGTGCCGCGATGGCCTGCCATGGAGCGTCAAGCTCCTGATGGCGATCGAGAACGGCGAAGGCCAGCCGGGGGATATCGAGACCCTGCTGGGCCTGGTGGGTTTCCTCGGCCCGGGCAAGACCTTCTGTGCTCACGCACCGGGCGCCGTGGAGCCACTGGGCAGTGCAATCAAGTACTTCCGCTCGGAGTTCGAAGCCGGCATCGCGCCCAAAAGCGCCGCCGTCCCGCCTCTGGCAAAGCCGATCGTAGTCGGCGCGTAACGCTTCAATAGGCGAAGGGTCCGTGCCCTTCGCCTTGTCATGTGCTGACGCCGTGAAGGCTGTGTTGATGCACATGAATAACAAGATTCCATTAGCCACGCCCGCTGACAACGGGCCAACGAAGAACTTTGAACCATGGCCACTATCCACGTAGACGGCAAAGCGCTCGAAGTCGATGGGGCAGACAACCTGTTACAGGCGTGTCTGTCACTAGGCCTCGACATCCCTTATTTCTGCTGGCACCCCGCGCTTGGTAGCGTCGGTGCCTGTCGCCAGTGTGCGGTCAAGCAGTACACCGACGAAAACGACACCCGTGGTCGTATCGTCATGTCCTGCATGACGCCGGCCACCGACAACACCTGGATTTCCATCGACGATGATGAATCCAAGGCGTTCCGCGCCAGCGTTGTCGAATGGCTGATGACCAACCACCCCCACGACTGCCCGGTCTGTGAGGAAGGCGGTCACTGCCACCTGCAAGACATGACGGTGATGACCGGCCACAACGAGCGCCGTTATCGCTTCACCAAGCGCACCCACCAGAACCAGCAACTGGGCCCGTTCATTTCCCACGAGATGAACCGCTGCATCGCCTGCTATCGCTGCGTACGCTTCTATAAAGACTACGCCGGCGGCACCGACCTGGGCGTATTCGGCGCCCACGACAACGTGTACTTCGGTCGCGTTGAAGACGGCGTTCTGGAAAGCGAGTTCTCCGGCAACCTCACCGAGGTCTGCCCGACCGGCGTGTTCACCGACAAGACCCACTCCGAGCGCTACAACCGCAAGTGGGACATGCAGTTCTCGCCGAGCATCTGCCATGGCTGCTCCAGCGGGTGCAACATCTCCCCGGGCGAGCGCTACGGCGAACTGCGTCGCATCGAAAACCGCTTCAACGGTTCGGTCAACCAGTACTTCCTGTGCGACCGTGGCCGCTTCGGCTATGGCTACGTCAACCGCGAAGACCGTCCGCGCCAGCCATTGCTGGCCGATGGCGCCAAGCTGAGCCTGGACGCGGCACTGGATAAAGCCGCCGACCTGCTGCGCGGGCGCAACATCGTCGGTATCGGTTCGCCACGCGCCAGCCTCGAAAGCAACTACGCGTTGCGCGAGCTGGTGGGGGCCGAGCACTTCTACAGTGGTATCGAAGCCGCTGAGCTGGAGCGCATCCGCCTGGTCCTCCAGGTGCTGAACGACAGCCCGCTGCCAGTGCCAAACATGCGCGACATCGAAGACCACGACGCAATCTTCGTACTCGGTGAAGACCTGACCCAGACCGCCGCGCGTATCGCCCTGTCGCTGCGCCAGTCGGTCAAAGGCAAGGCCGAAGAAATGGCCGACGCCATGCGCGTGCAACCTTGGCTCGACGCCGCGGTGAAAAACATCGGCCAGCACGCGCTGAACCCGCTGTTTATCGCCAGCCTCGCTGAAACCAAGCTCGATGATATCGCCGAAGAATGCGTGCACGCCGCGCCCGACGACCTGGCGCGCATCGGTTTCGCCGTGGCCCACGCCCTCGACGCCAGCGCCCCTGCCGTCGAAGGCCTGGACGCAGAAGCCGCAGCCCTGGCCCAACGCATCGCCGACGCCCTGCTGGCGGCCAAGCGTCCACTGATCATTGCCGGCACCTCGTTGGGTTCCAAGGCGCTGATCGAGGCCGCCGCCAACATCGCCAAGGCCCTGAAGCTGCGCGAGAAGAACGGCTCCATCAGCCTGGTCGTGCCGGAAGCCAACAGCCTTGGCCTGGCCATGCTCGGTGGCGAGTCCCTGGACAACGCCCTGCAAGCGGTGATCGACGGCAATGCCGACGCCATCGTGGTGCTGGAAAACGACCTGTACACCCGCACCGATGCGGGCAAGGTCGATGCTGCGCTGAGTGCTGCCAAAGTACTGATCGTCGCCGATCACCAGAAGACCGCGACCAGCGACCGTGCCCACTTGGTGCTGCCAGCCGCAAGCTTCGCCGAAGGCGACGGGACCCTGGTCAGCCAGGAAGGCCGCGCCCAGCGCTTCTTCCAGGTGTTCGATCCGAAGTACATGGACGCCAGTATCCTGGTTCACGAAGGCTGGCGCTGGCTGCATGCCCTGCGCGCAACCCTGCTGAACCAGCCGATCGACTGGACCCAGCTCGACCACGTCACCACAGCCGTCGCCGCGAGCGCCCCGCAACTGGCGCGTATCGTCGATGCCGCACCGTCCGCCGCGTTCCGTATCAAGGGCATGAAACTGGCCCGTGAGCCGCTGCGTTATTCCGGGCGTACCGCCATGCGCGCTGATATCAGCGTGCACGAACCGCGTACCCCGCAAGACAACGACACCGCGTTCGCCTTCTCCATGGAAGGTTACTCGGGTTCGGTCGAGCCGCGTCAGCAGGTGCCGTTTGCCTGGTCGCCGGGCTGGAACTCGCCGCAGGCCTGGAACAAGTTCCAGGACGAAGTCGGTGGGCATATCCGCGCTGGCGACCCGGGCACCCGCCTGATCGAAAGCAGCGGTGATTCGCTGAACTGGTTCACCGCCGTACCGCGTCCGTTCAACCCGGCCCAGGGCACCTGGCAGGTTGTGCCGTTCTTCCACCTGTTCGGCAGCGAAGAGACCTCTTCCAAGGCCGCGCCGGTACAAGAGCGCATTCCACAAGCCTACGTGTCCGTGGCCAAGTCCGAAGCCGATCGCCTGGGTGTCAACGACGGTGCCCTGCTCAGCCTGAACGTGGCCGGCCAGACCCTGCGTCTGCCGCTGCGCATCAACGATGAGCTGGGTGCTGGCCTGGTTGCACTGCCAAAAGGCCTCGCCGGGATTCCGCCTGCGATCTTTGGCCAAACCGTTGACGGTCTGCAGGAGGCAGCGCAATGACCTGGTTCACCCCTGAAGTGATCGACGTGATCATCTCGGTCGTCAAGGCCATCGTGATCCTGTTGGCCGTGGTCGTCGCGGGCGCCCTGCTCAGCTTCGTCGAACGTCGCCTGCTGGGCTGGTGGCAGGACCGTTACGGTCCGAACCGCGTTGGCCCATTTGGTATGTTCCAGATCGCTGCCGACATGCTGAAAATGTTCTTCAAGGAAGACTGGACCCCGCCGTTTGCCGACAAGGTGATCTTCACCCTGGCACCGGTCGTGGCCATGAGCGCCTTGCTGATCGCCTTCGCGATCATCCCGATCACCCCGACCTGGGGCGTGGCGGACCTGAACATCGGCTTGCTGTTCTTCTTCGCCATGGCCGGTTTGTCGGTCTACGCGGTGCTGTTCGCCGGCTGGGCCAGTAACAACAAGTTCGCCCTGCTGGGCAGCTTGCGGGCCTCGGCCCAGACTGTGTCCTACGAAGTGTTCATGGGCCTGGCGCTGATGGGCATCGTGGTGCAGGTGGGCTCATTCAACATGCGCGACATCGTCGAGTACCAGGCGCAGAACCTGTGGTTCATCATTCCGCAGTTCTTCGGCTTCTGTACCTTCTTCATTGCTGGCGTGGCCGTGACTCACCGTCACCCCTTCGACCAGCCGGAAGCGGAGCAGGAACTGGCCGACGGTTACCACATCGAATACGCCGGCATGAAATGGGGCATGTTCTTCGTCGGTGAGTACATCGGCATCATCTTGATCTCGGCCCTGCTGGTCACGCTGTTCTTCGGCGGCTGGCACGGTCCGTTCGGTATCCTGCCGCAGTTGGCGTTCTTCTGGTTCTTCCTCAAGACCGCGTTCTTCATCATGTTGTTTATCCTGCTGCGCGCTTCCATTCCGCGTCCACGATACGACCAGGTGATGGATTTCAGCTGGCGCTTCTGCCTGCCGCTGACCCTGATCAATTTGCTGGTGACTGCTGCCGTTGTGTTGTTGAACACGCCAGCGGGCGCGGTTCAGTGAGGATTTGACCCATGTTCAAATATATTGGCGACATCGTTAAGGGTACCGGTACCCAGTTGCGAAGCCTGGTGATGGTGTTCGGTCACGGCTTTCGCAAACGCGACACCCTGCAATACCCGGAAGAAGCGGTGTACCTGCCGCCGCGCTATCGCGGCCGCATCGTACTGACCCGCGACCCCGACGGCGAAGAGCGTTGCGTAGCCTGCAACCTGTGCGCCGTGGCGTGCCCGGTGGGTTGCATCTCCCTGCAGAAAGCTGAAACCGAAGACGGTCGCTGGTACCCGGACTTCTTCCGCATCAACTTCTCGCGCTGCATTTTCTGCGGCCTCTGCGAGGAAGCTTGCCCGACCACCGCGATCCAGCTGACACCGGATTTCGAGATGGCCGAGTTCAAACGTCAGGACCTGGTGTACGAGAAAGAAGATCTTTTGATCGCAGGTACCGGTAAAAACCCTGATTACAACTTCTATCGTGTTGCAGGTATGGCCGTTGCCGGTAAGCCGAAAGGCGCCGCACAAAACGAAGCCGAGCCGATCAACGTGAAGAGCTTGCTGCCTTAAGGAAGAAAGATGGAATTCGCTTTCTATTTCGCATCGGGTATTGCAGTGGTGTCCACGCTTCGCGTGATCACCAACACCAACCCCGTGCACGCCCTGCTCTACCTGATCATTTCGCTGATCGCCGTGGCCATGACCTTTTTCAGCCTCGGCGCACCGTTTGCCGGTGTCCTGGAAGTGATCGCCTACGCTGGCGCCATCATGGTGCTGTTCGTGTTTGTGGTGATGATGCTCAACCTGGGGCCGGCTTCGGTCGCCCAGGAGCGCGTCTGGCTCAAGCCCGGCATCTGGCTTGGCCCAGTGATCCTGGCAGCGCTGCTGCTGGGTGAACTGCTGTATGTGCTGTTCGCTCACCAGAGCGGCCAGGCCATCGGCCACACCACCGTAGACGCCAAGGCCGTGGGCATCAGCCTGTTCGGCCCGTACCTGCTGGTGGTCGAACTGGCTTCGATGCTGCTGCTCGCCGCAGCCATCACGGCCTTCCACTTGGGCCGCAACGAAGCCAAGGAGCAATGACGATGCCTGCTATCCCTTTGGAGCATGGTCTGGCGGTCGCCGGCATCCTGTTCTGCCTTGGCCTGGTCGGCCTGATGGTTCGCCGTAACATTCTGTTCGTGTTGATGAGCCTGGAAATCATGATGAACGCTGCGGCACTGGCCTTCATCGTGGCGGGTGCGCGTTGGGGCCAGCCGGATGGGCAAGTGATGTTCATCCTGGTGATCAGCCTGGCAGCCGCCGAGGCCAGTA
The DNA here is from genome assembly GCF_059422465.1 of Pseudomonas sp. GW821-FHT01D09. NCBI lineage: Bacteria > Pseudomonadati > Pseudomonadota > Gammaproteobacteria > Pseudomonadales > Pseudomonadaceae > Pseudomonas > Pseudomonas sp. GW821-FHT01D09. The sequence goes on along the minus strand of NZ_JBWKWY010000042.1, from coordinate 14,271 downwards.
TTGGCCTGGCGATCCTGCTGCAACTGTATCGTCGCTTCCACACGCTTGATATCGACGCTGCCAGTGAGATGCGCGGATGAACATGATCTTTCTGACTTTCGTATTCCCCCTGATCGGTTTCCTGCTGCTGTCGTTCTCCCGTGGACGCTGGTCGGAAAACCTCTCGGCCCTGGTCGGCGTGGGTTCCATTGGCCTGTCGGCGATTGTCGCCGCCTACGTCATCTGGCAATTCAACGTTGCACCACCCGAAGCCGGTCACTACACCCTGGTGCTGTGGCAGTGGATGGCGGTCGAAGGCTTCAAGCCTGACTTCGCCCTCTACGTCGACGGCCTGTCGATCACCATGCTCGGCGTGGTGGTGGGCGTGGGTTTCCTGATCCACCTGTTCGCGTCCTGGTACATGCGTGGCGAGGCCGGTTACTCGCGCTTCTTTGCCTACACCAACCTGTTTATCGCCAGCATGCTGTTCCTGGTGCTGGGCGATAACCTGTTGTTCCTGTACTTCGGCTGGGAAGGCGTGGGCCTGTGCTCGTACCTGTTGATCGGTTTCTACTACAGCAACCGCAACAACGGTAACGCGGCCCTCAAGGCCTTTGTCGTGACCCGGATCGGCGACGTGTTCATGGCCATCGGCCTGTTCATCCTGTTCCAACAGCTGGGCACGCTGAATATCCAGGAACTGCTGGTGCTGGCACCGCAGAAGTTCCAGGTCGGCGACTTCTGGATCACCCTGGCGACCCTGATGCTGCTGGGCGGCGCTGTCGGTAAATCGGCACAACTGCCACTGCAAACCTGGCTGGCAGACGCCATGGCCGGTCCTACCCCGGTGTCGGCACTGATCCACGCCGCCACCATGGTGACCGCCGGTGTCTACCTGATCGCCCGTACCCACGGCCTGTTCACCCTGGCGCCGGAAATCCTGCACCTGGTGGGCCTGGTGGGCGGCGTGACCCTGGTGCTGGCCGGCTTTGCCGCGCTGGTGCAGACCGACATCAAGCGCATCCTCGCCTACTCGACCATGAGCCAGATCGGCTACATGTTCCTGGCCCTGGGCGTCGGTGCCTGGGACGGCGCAATCTTCCACCTGATGACCCACGCCTTCTTCAAGGCCCTGCTGTTCCTGGCGTCCGGTGCGGTGATCGTTGCCTGCCACCACGAGCAGAACATCTTCAAGATGGGCGGCCTGTGGAAGAAACTGCCGTTGGCCTACGCCAGCTTCATCGTCGGCGGCGCGGCGCTTGCAGCCCTGCCACTGGTGACCGCAGGTTTCTACTCCAAGGACGAAATCCTCTGGGAAGCCTTTGCCAGCGGTAACCAAGGCCTGCTGTACGCCGGTCTGGTGGGTGCGTTCATGACCTCGCTGTACACCTTCCGCCTGATCTTCATCACGTTCCACGGTGAAGCCAAGACCGAAGCCCACGCAGGCCACGGCATTTCTCACTGGCTGCCGCTGTCGGTGCTGATCATCCTGTCGACCTTCGTCGGCGCCATGATCACCCCGCCACTGGCTGGCGTACTGCCACAAAGCGTCGGGCATGCCGGCGGCGATGCCAAGCACAGCCTGGAAATCGCCTCGGGCGCCATCGCCATCGCCGGGATCCTGCTGGCGGCCCTGTTGTTCCTCGGCAAGCGTCGCTTCGTCACCGCCGTGGCCAACAGTGGCATTGGCCGCTTCCTTTCGGCCTGGTGGTTCGCTGCCTGGGGCTTCGACTGGATCTACGACAAACTGTTCGTCAAGCCTTACCTTGCGATCAGCCATGTACTGCGCAAAGACCCGCTCGACCAAACCATCGGTTTGATCCCGCGTGCCGCCAAGGCTGGCCACACCGCCCTGAGCCGCACCGAGACCGGCCAATTGCGTTGGTATGCAGCTTCCATGGCGGCTGGTGCCGTGCTGGTGATCGGCGCCATCGTAGTGGTAGCGGTCTGATATGAACTTTGCGAACTTGCGAAAGGAAACGAGCCCGTCATGATTCTGCCCTGGCTAATCCTGATCCCCTTTATCGGCGGCCTGCTCTGCTGGATGGGCGAGCGCTTCGGCGCTACCCTGCCCCGCTGGATTGCGTTGCTGACCATGTCCCTGGAACTCGCACTCGGCCTCTGGCTGTGGGCCCATGGCGACTATTCATTTGCTCCGGCACCGGGTGTCGATCCAACCTTCGCGCTTGAGTTCAAGCACGTCTGGATCGAACGCTTCGGCATCAATGTGCACCTGGCCCTCGACGGCCTGTCGCTGTTGATGATCCTGCTGACCGGCCTGCTGGGTATCCTCTCGGTACTCTGCTCCTGGAAAGAAATCGAGCGTCACGTGGGTTTCTTCCACCTGAACCTGATGTGGATCCTGGGCGGCGTAGTCGGCGTGTTCCTCGCCCTCGACCTGTTCATGTTCTTCTTCTTCTGGGAAATGATGCTGGTGCCGATGTACTTCCTCATCGCGCTCTGGGGTCACAGCTCTTCGGACGGCAAGAAAACCCGGATCTACGCGGCGACCAAGTTCTTCATCTTCACCCAGGCTTCCGGCCTGATCATGTTGGTGGCGATCCTGGGCCTGGTCCTGGTCAACTTCAACAACACCGGCGTGATTACCTTCAACTACGCCGACCTGTTGAAAACCAAGATGTCGATGACCACCGAGTACATCCTCATGCTCGGTTTCTTCATCGCCTTCGCGGTGAAACTGCCGGTGGTGCCGTTCCACTCCTGGTTGCCTGACGCTCACGCCCAGGCGCCCACCGCAGGTTCCGTGGACCTGGCCGGTATCCTGTTGAAGACGGCGGCCTACGGCCTGCTGCGTTTTGCCCTGCCGCTGTTCCCGAATGCTTCGGCCGAGTTTGCGCCGATCGCCATGACCCTGGGCCTGATCGGGATCTTCTACGGTGCATTCCTGGCCTTCGCGCAAACCGACATTAAGCGTCTGATTGCCTTCTCGTCCGTTTCCCACATGGGTTTCGTACTGATCGGCATCTACTCCGGCAGCCAACTGGCGTTGCAAGGCGCAGTGATCCAGATGCTGGCCCACGGTGTTTCAGCCGCCGCACTGTTTATCCTCAGTGGCCAACTGTACGAGCGCCTGCACACCCGTGACATGCGTGAAATGGGCGGCATCTGGTCGCGTATCGCCTACCTGCCGGCAATCAGCCTGTTCTTTGCCGCTGCGTCCCTGGGCTTGCCGGGTACCGGCAACTTCGTCGGTGAGTTCCTGATCCTGATGGGCAGCTTCGTCAGTGCGCCATGGATCACCGCGATTGCCACCTCCGGCCTGGTGTTCGGTTCGGTCTACTCGCTGATCATGATCCACCGCGCCTACTTCGGCCCGACCAAGTCGGACGCCGTCCTCAAAGGGATGGATGCTCGCGAACTGATCATGGTGCTCGGCCTTGCGGCATTGCTGGTGTATATCGGCGTGTATCCGCAACCGTTCCTCGACACCTCTGCCGCCACGATGCATGGCGTGCAGCAGTGGTTGAGCACCGCCTTCACTCAACTCGCTTCGGCCCGGTAAGAGCGCTATGGAATTCACGATCCAACACTTTATCGCGCTTGCGCCGCTGCTGATTACCAGCCTCACCATTGTGGTGGTGATGCTGGCAATCGCCTGGCGCCGCAATCACTCACAGACGTTCCTGCTGTCCACCGCAGGCCTGAACCTGGCCCTGCTGTCGATTATCCCGGCACTCAAGGTTGCCCCGCTGGCGGTGACCCCGCTGGTGATGATCGATGACTTCGCGCTGCTGTACACCGCGTTGATCCTCGTGGCGACACTGGCCTGCGTCACCCTCGCCCATGCCTACCTCGGCGAAGGCGGCACCGGCTACCCGGGCAACCGCGAAGAGCTGTACCTGCTGATCCTACTGGCGGCGGCCGGCGGTATCGTGCTGGTCAGCGCGCAGCACCTGGCCGGCTTGTTCATCGGCCTGGAACTGCTGTCGATCCCGACCTACGGCCTGGTGGCCTACGCCTTCTTCAACAAGCGCTCCCTGGAAGCCGGCATCAAGTACATGGTGCTGTCGGCTGCAGGTTCCGCGTTCCTGTTGTTCGGTATGGCCCTGCTCTACGCCGAAGCCGGCAGCCTGAGCTTCAGCGGTATCGGCCACGCCCTGGCCACCACCAGCATGCCTGCGCCAATCGCCCAACTGGGCCTGGCCATGATGCTGATCGGCCTGGCGTTCAAGCTGTCGCTGGTACCGTTCCACCTGTGGACCCCAGACGTGTACGAAGGCGCCCCGGCGCCGGTAGCCGCGTTCCTGGCTACTGCGTCGAAGGTTGCAGTGTTTGCGGTGATGGTGCGTCTGTTCCAGATCTCCCCGGCCGCCAACACCGGTGTGCTGAGCGACGTGCTGACCGTGATCGCCATTGCGTCGATCCTGTTCGGCAACCTGCTGGCCCTGACCCAGAACAACCTCAAGCGTCTGCTGGGTTACTCGTCCATCGCCCACTTCGGCTACCTGCTGATCGCCCTGGTGGCGAGTAAGGGCCTGGCGGTGGAAGCGATTGGCGTGTACCTGGTCACCTACGTGATCACCAGCCTCGGCGCGTTCGGCGTGATCACCCTGATGTCCTCGCCTTATAAAGGCCGTGACGCCGACGCCCTGTACGAATACCGCGGCCTGTTCTGGCGCCGTCCGTACCTGACCGCCGTACTGACCGTGATGATGCTGTCCCTGGCTGGTATCCCGCTGACCGCAGGCTTTATCGGCAAGTTCTACATCGTCGCGACCGGTGTCGAAGCCCACGAATGGTGGCTGGTGGCATCCCTGGTACTGGGCAGCGCCATCGGCGTGTTCTACTACCTGCGCGTGATGGTCACCCTGTACCTGATCGAGCCAAACCTGCGCCGTGTGGACGCCGAGCTGCACTGGGAACAGAAAGCCGGTGGCGTGATGCTGCTGGCCATTGCCCTGCTGGCGTTCTTCCTGGGTGTCTACCCACAACCGTTGCTCACCCTGGTGCAGCATGCGGTGATGGCGGGTTGATTACCTAGCAGCCAGCAGTAAACAGAACGGCACCTGAGGGTGCCGTTTTGCGTTTCTGGCAAAGGTTAAAGTTCCCTGCCCGGCTCAAGGAATGTTCCTTACGAAAATGCCTCTGTGTCTGGCATCTATCTGCCTGAGCCACTCGTATGGTGTATGCGCTTTAGGAAGAATCCCACGTCATGGTCACTTGACCCTTGGCAGAGGGGCCACCAAACTATACGCAGGCTACGTACAGAACATGGATGCTCTATTTATTGAACTGCCGCCCTTTGAGCGGTACCGCAAGGACTACCTGACTGACGAACTGTTTCACGGCTTTCAGCAAGAACTCATGAAGAACCCCGAAGCGGGGGCCGTGATGGAAGGGACCGGTGGGTTACGCAAGCTGCGCTTCGTCGATGAACGACGAAACAAAGGCAAGCGGGGTGGATTACGAGTCATCTATTACTGGTGGTCGGGCGGCACTCAATTTTGGCTGTTCACGCTGTACGGCAAGCACGAGCAGAGCGACTTGAGCCCACAACACAAACACGCCCTCAAGCACATGCTGGACAGGGAAATCAAAGCGAGAGGATTCACATGAAACGTGACATTTTTTCCGAACTGGTCGAAGGCTTCGATGCATTGGCCAACGAGCGCCAAGGCAAGGTCACACTCCGGACTCATACCGTGCAGCAAAACAAACTGGCCCTTCTCACCGCTGAAGACGTCATTGCAGTACGACAACAGCTCAATCTTTCCCGTGCTGTATTTGCCATGTATCTACGCACCAATACACGCACCCTGGAAAACTGGGAGCAAGGCCGAGCACGACCCAATGCCCAGGCCGCCACACTGATTCGGCTGGTATCAAAATTTCCGGATACAGTGGAACGATTGGCACTGCTAAGCTGATCGCATGCCTTAAAGGCTGCTGAAGCGGTCTTTTACACTGCAACAAAAACGGCACCTCACGGTGCCGTTGTGCTATCCGCCCTCCCTCACTTACGCGCCGCCTCCCACGACTTGAGCAAGTCCGCATAGTTCACGGTTTCACCCTTGGGCTTCTCGTTCGCCAATTTCGGCTTGGGCGCACCCGGCTGGTCGAACCAGTACTGGGCATCGCGCTCGGGGTTCATCTTCGGCCCGCAGATCGGTTGCACCTTGGAGCGCTCCAGGCGCGTCATGATCGCGTCCTGGTCCTTGGCCAGGCCATCCAGCGCCTGTTGTGGGGTTTTCTCGCCACTGGCGGCTTCCGAGATATGGCTCCACCACAATTGGGCCAGGCGTGGATAGTCCGGCACGTTGGTGCCGGTCGGCGTCCATTGCACCCGCGCCGGGCTGCGATAAAACTCCACCAGGCCGCCAAGTTTCGGTGCCAGGTCGGTCATGGCCTGGGAGTTGATGTCCGATTCGCGGATCGGCGTCAGGCCGACAATGGTTTTTTTCAAGGACACGGTTTTCGAGGTGACGAACTGCGCATAGAGCCAGGCCGCCAGTTTCTGTTTCTCTGGCGTGGATTTGAGGAAGGTCCAGGAGCCCACGTCCTGATACCCCAGCTTCATACCCTCCTCCCAATACGGACCGCGTGGTGACGGGGCCATGCGCCATTTCGGCGTGCCATCGGCGTTCATCACCGGCAAGCCCGGCTTGGTCATATCGGCGGTAAAGGCGGTGTACCAGAAAATCTGCTGCGCGATATTACCCTGGGACGGCACCGGCCCGGACTCGGAGAAGGTCATGCCCGCCGCTTCCGGTGGCGCATAGGCGCGCATCCAGTCGACATACTTCTGTGTGGCAAACACTGCGGCCGGGCCATTGGTGTCGCCGCCACGGGTCACGCTGGAACCCACCGGGTGGCAGTCCTCGACCCGGATCCCCCACTCGTCCACTGGCAAGCCGTTGGGCAGGCCCTTATCGCCGCCACCGGCCATGGAGAACCAGGCATCGGTAAAGCGCCAGCCCAGGGACGGATCCTTCTTGCCATAGTCCATATGGCCATACACGCGCTTGCCGTCGATTTCCTTGACGTCTTCGCTGAAGAACTTGGCGATATCCTCATAGGCCGACCAGTTCACCGGCACGCCCAGCTCATAGCCGTACTTTTCCTTGAACTTGGCCTTCAGATCGGCCCGCTCGAACCAGTCGGCACGGAACCAGTACAGGTTGGCGAATTGCTGGTCGGGCAACTGATAGATCTTGCCGTCCGGCGCAGTGGTAAAGGAGATGCCAATAAAGTCCTTGAGGTCCAGGGTCGGCGAGGTGAAGTCCTTGCCTTCATTGGCCATCAGGTCGGTAATCGATTCGGTCTTGCCATAGCGAAAGTGCGTACCGATCAGGTCGGAATCGTTGACCCAGCCGTCATAGATATTTTTGTCCGACTGCATCTGGGTCTGCAGCTTCTCCACCACGTCGCCTTCCTGCAGCAGGTCGTGGGTCAGCTTGATCCCGGTGATTTCACTGAAGGCCTTGGCCAGCACCTTGGATTCGTACTCGTGGGTGGTGAGGGTTTCTGACACCACATTGATCTTCATCCCACGAAACGGCTCGGCGGCCTTGATAAACCACTTCAGTTCTTCAAGCTGCTGGGCCTGCGTCAGGGTGGACGGTTTGAACTCGCTGCCGATCCACTTCTTCGCGGCATCTTCATAGGCATCGGCCCAGGCCGCAGCACTCAAACCGCTGAGGGCCAAGACGGCGGCCAATGAAATGCTATGTCGCAGCTTATTGTTTTTATCGAACATAGAGACCTCCTGGTTGATTTCAAACGGGTCCGACAGATGCCCCGCCTCGCTCCTACAAGGGAACAGGCCATCGCATCAGCCCCAACGCATCACAGACAACAGCCACACCACAGACAGCGCGGACGCCACCCAGATGCTCCAGCCGGTTACGCCAATCACCAGCAGATGCAGGTAGGCGCTCCCGAGAAGACCGATAAACAAGCGATCACCACGGGTGGTGCTGATCGGTAACAAGCCGCGCCGGGGAATGCTCGGCGAGCGCAGTTCCCACGTGGTCATGCCCGCCAGCAACAGGGCAATCGCCACAAAGAACAGGGCAGTCGGGGTGGTCCAGGCCATCCATTCCATCATCGATTCCTCAGACCCGGCCCAGGGCAAAGCCCTTGGCCACATGGTTGCGAACAAACCAGATCACCAGCATGCCCGGCAGGATAGTCAGTACCCCGGCGGCCGCCAGCACCCCCCAGTCAATCCCGGACGCTGACACGGTGCGGGTCATCACGGCAGCAATCGGCTTGGCATTGACGGACGTCAGGGTGCGCGCCAGCAGCAGTTCGACCCAGGAAAACATAAAGCAGAAAAACGCGGTGACACCAATCCCCGAGCCAATCAGCGGGATAAAGATCTTCACGAAAAACTTCGGAAAGCTATAGCCGTCGATGTAGGCCGTTTCGTCGATCTCCTTGGGCACCCCCGACATAAAGCCTTCCAGGATCCACACCGCCAGCGGCACGTTGAACAGGCAGTGGGCCAGGGCCACGGCGATATGCGTATCGAACAGGCCAATGGACGAATACAACTGGAAAAACGGCAATAGAAACACCGCCGGCGGCGCCATGCGGTTGGTCAGCAACCAGAAGAACAGGTGCTTGTCGCCCAGGAAGCGATAGCGCGAAAACGCGTAGGCCGCTGGCAGCGCCACCGTCAGGGAAATCACGGTGTTCAGGCTCACGTAATACAGTGAGTTGAGATAGCCGGTGTACCAACTGGGGTCGGTGAAGATCACCTTGTAGTTGGCCAGGGTGAATTCCTGCGGAAACAGCGTCAGGCCGCCGAGGATTTCGGTGTTGCTCTTGAAGGACATGTTCAGCAGCCAGTAGATCGGCACCAGCAGGAACAGGATGTAGATCAACAGCGGAATGACCTTGCGCTTGCTCATGTTGGCGGCCTCAGCGGTTGGCGTCGGAGTGGGTCATGGCGGTGTAGAACAGCCAGGACACCAACAGGATGATCAGGAAATACACCAGGGAAAACGCCGCCGCCGGGCCCAGGTCGAATTGACCGACAGCCATCTGGGTCAGGGTCTGACTGAGAAAGGTCGTCGCATTCCCCGGCCCACCGCCGGTCAGTACAAAAGGCTCGGTATAGATCATGAAACTGTCCATGAAGCGCAGCATCACCGCGATCAGCAGCACGCTCTTCATCTTCGGCAACTGGATATGTCGGAATACTGCCCAGGCCGACGCACGATCAATCCGCGCGGCCTGGTAGTACACATCCGGTATGGCCCGCAGCCCCGAGTAGCACAGCAGCGCCACCAGGGAGGTCCAGTGCCACACGTCCATCACTAACACCGTGACCCAGGCGTCCATGGTGTTGGCGGCATAGTTGTAGTTGATGCCCATGGCATTCAGGCTCGAGCCCAGCAGGCCGATATCGGCACGGCCGAAGATCTGCCAGATGGTGCCGACCACGTTCCACGGGATCAGCAGCGGGATGGCCATCACAATCAGCACCAGGGACGACCAGCGCCCCTTGGTGGGCATGGTCAAGGCAATGGCAATGCCCAGCGGGATCTCGATCAGCAACACACACGCGGAATAGATGAACTGGCGCAACAGCGAGTCATGCAGGCGCGGGTCCAGCAACACCTGCTTGTACCAGTCGGCCCCGACGAAATAGCGGCTGGACTGGTCGAAAATGTCCTGCACCGAGTAATTGACCACGGTCATCATCGGGATCACCGCGCTGAACGCCACCAGCAGGAACACCGGCAGCACCAGCCACCAGGCCTTGTTGTTCTGCACCTTGTTCATGGCCGCGCCTCCAGCAGGTAATCGTCGGCATACACCATCAGCCATTGCGCCGGAAAGCTGATCGACACCCGGCCTTCGGGCACTGGTTTGTCTTCGGCCAGGCGTACTTTCAACGGCGCGCCGTCGAGGTTGAGGGTCAGGATTTTGTAGGTGCCGAGGTCTTCGATATGTATGACGTCGGCCTGCAACGCGTCAGGAGTGGACTCGTCCCACACATGAATAAACTCGGGACGAATACCGACCTGGAGTTTCTTGTAGTTCTTTTCCGCGATCTGCCGTTGCTGCACCTCGGACAACGCCAGATGTGTCCCGGCAAACCGCACCCCACCGGCATCGGCCTGCACCTCAATCAGATTCATCCCAGGGCTGCCGATGAAATAGCCGACAAAGGTATGGCTGGGACGCTCGAACAACTCCCGCGGCGTGCCGAACTGCACAATCTGCCCGCCGTACATCACCGCGATCTTGTCGGCAAAGGTCGAGGCCTCCAACTGATCGTGGGTGACGTAGACCATGGTGATATTGAACTGCTCGTGGATTTGCTTGAGCTTGCGCCGCAGTTTCCACTTCAGGTGCGGGTCGATCACCGTCAGCGGCTCGTCGAACAGGATCGCCGATACGTCATCGCGTACCAGCCCACGGCCCATCGAGACCTTTTGCTTTTCATCGGCGCTGAGGTTGCGGGCTTTTTTGCCCAGCAGGTTCTGCAGGTCGAGCACCTCGGCAATTTCCTGCACCTTGCTGTGCACTTTCGCCTCGGCCATGCCCTGGTTGCGCAGGGGGAATGCCAGGTTATCGAACACGCTCATGGTGTCGTAGACCACCGGGAACTGGAACACCTGGGCGATATTGCGTTTTTCCGGGGTCAGGTCATTCACCACCTTACTGTCGAACAGCACCTGGCCTTCCGAAGGGCTAAGCAGGCCGGAGATGATGTTGAGCAAGGTCGACTTGCCGCAGCCCGAGGGACCGAGCAAGGCGTAGGCGCCGCCCTGCTCCCAGATGTGGTTCATTTCGCGAATGGCGTAGTCTTCAGGCCCCACAGGTGTAGGGCTGTAGCTATGCGCCAGGTTCTGCAAATGGATCTCGGCCATCAGGCAACCCTCGCGACACGGCGCCCGGGGGCCTGGAGCAAACGGCCCTGGCCATCGAACACAAACAGTTTATGGGTTGGTATGTAGATCCTGATCGGCGCATCCACGTCGTATTCGTGTACCCCAGGCAAGTGCAACACCAGCAAAAAATGCTCGCTGCGCACATGCAGGAAGGTTTCCGAGCCGCTGATCTCCGCCACTTCCACGGTCACTGCCAGTTCCAGGTCATCGTCGTTGCTGGGCACCAGGCTGATATGGCTGGGACGCACGCCAAAGCGGAACTCGCCCTCGCCAATCGGCCGCAGGTCCACGTTCAACGGGAAGTGCACATCGTTGGCGAAGCTCACTTCATTGCCGCTGATGCGCCCCGGCATCAGGTTGATCGGCGGCTCGGAAAACAGCTCGGCCGCCAATACCGTCTGCGGTTGGTGATAGACCTCGGCGGCCCTGCCGCTCTGGATCACCCGGCCTTCGTGGAGGATGGTCGTAGTGCCGCCCAGCGCCAGGGCCTCGTTAGGCTCGGTGGTGGCGTAGATGGCAATGGTGTTGCGGGCCTTGAACAGCTCGCGCATTTCCTGACGCAGCTCTTCGCGCAGTTTGTAGTCCAGGTTGACCAGGGGTTCGTCGAACAGAATCAGCTCGGCATCCTTGACCAGCGCCCGGGCCATGGCCGTGCGTTGCTGCTGGCCACCGGACAGCTCCAGGGGATGACGTTGCAGGAACTTGTCGATGCGCAACATCTGCGCGGTTTCCAGCACCTTGCTGTGGATCAGTTCGTTGGAGGCCCCGGCCTGGCGCAGCGGCGAGGCGATATTCTCGAACACGGTCATGGTCGGGTAGTTGATGAACTGCTGGTACACCATCGACACATTGCGCAAGCGCACCGGCTTGTGGGTAACGTCGACGCCGTTCATCAGGATGCGCCCGTGGTCCGGCTTGTCCAGGCCGGCCATCAGGCGCATCAGACTGGTCTTGCCGGACAACGTGCGCCCTAGCAGGACATTGAAGGAACCGGCTTCAAAGCGCAGGTTGGCGTCATCGATCCAGGTCTGGCCTTCGACAACGCGGGTCACATGTTCCAGGGTCAATGACATGACACGCCCTTTTTCTTATTGGAATTGTTCTTCCAGGGGCAGAGCGAGTTTCGTGCCAATAACAAAAAATATTTATTTACCAAAGGCTTAGGCAGAACTGCTGCTCGGTACTGAACAGAAATGAACATTCACAACTGAACAATTGAACAACCGCCGGGTTGACAATGAACAGTTCTGAACAACACTAAGTAAGCCCAGTAAAACCGTTCAACCTGTGGGAGCTGGCTTGCCTGCGATAGCGATCTCACGGACGCCATCGCAGGCAAGCCAGCTCCCACAAGGTGAGCGGTGCACGGTTCATAACAACAATAAAAAGAAGGTCACCACCATGGCCGCAGCAGCCCCGCTTTTGCCCCACGACACCATCATCCAGGACTCCTGGCGCCGCTGCCGTGCCTTTGGCCTGGATCACCAAAGCACCCCCAGTTTCGACCAACTGCCCGCCGAGGGCATCAGCCAACTGCTGGAGAGCCAGCATGCACTGGTCCAGACCACCCACCAGGAAGTGCTGCCCTATTACGAGAACATCCTAAGCAATTCCAACTGCCTGATCATGCTGGCCGACAACCAGGGCCAGGTCCTGACGTCCTGGGGCACCCAGCGCTTTATCGAACCCAAGCTCGCCCGTGGCTTCAGCGCCGGGGCCAGTTGGATGGAGCGCGCCACCGGCACCAACGCCATCGGCACCGCGCTGGCCTGCGCCCAGGCGGTGCATATCGAGCATGACGAGCATTTCCTCAAGGCCAACCGTTTCATGACCGGTTCGGCCGCGCCGATCTTTGATGCCAAGCGCGAAATCATTGCGGTGCTGGATGTGTCCAGCGACAGCTACCTACCGCCCTCCCACACCCTGGGCATGGTCAAGATGATGAGCCAGACCGTGGAAAACCGGCTGATCCTCAACCTGTTTGGCGGCGAACACTTCCAACTGACCTTCAATACCGGCCTGAACAACCTCGACAGCCAATGGGCCGGCCTGCTGATCTTCGATGAAAGCGGCCAGGTGCTGTCGGCCAACTGCCGCGCCGACAACCTGCTGGGCATCAGCCTGTCGCGGGTAATGATCGACAGCCTGTTCAAGGTCTCGCTGCTGGAGCTGCTCAACCAGCCCGAAGGCCTACCCTTCGCCCTACAAGCTGCCGGGCGCAATCGTTTCCAGTGCCTGCTCAAACGCCCCAAGCAGGTGCCGGTGCAGGCCAGGGTCTTTAGCCCTCCGGCCCCCGCGGCCATTGGCCTCAAGACCCTGCATTTTGGCGACAGCCGCGTGGAAAAGGCTGTGCGCCAGGCCGAACGCCTGCTGGAAAAAGACATCCCGCTACTGATCCACGGCGAAACCGGGGTGGGCAAGGAAGTTTTCGTCAAAGCCCTGCACCAGGCCAGTTCCCGCAGCCAGCAAGCATTTATCGCCGTCAACTGTGCGGCGATTCCGGCGGAGCTGGTGGAATCGGAGTTGTTTGGCTACGAAAAAGGCGCATTTACCGGTGCCAATCAAAAAGGCAGCATCGGCCTGATCCGCAAGGCGGACAAAGGCACGCTGTTTCTCGATGAAATCGGCGACATGCCCCTGCCCACTCAGGCCCGGCTGCTGCGGGTACTGCAAGAGCGTTGCGTGCAACCGGTGGGTAGCAGCGAATTGTTCCCGGTGGACCTGCGGATTATCTCGGCCACCAACCGCTCGCTGCGCGAACAGGTGCAGATCGGACGGTTTCGTGAGGATTTGTACTACCGCATCGGCGGCCTGACCCTGGAACTGCCGCCCCTGCGCGAACGCAGTGACAAGCAGGCGCTGTTCAAGCAACTGTGGCAACAGCACCGCGAACCCACGCAATGGGCCGGGCTCAGTTCCGACGTCCTGGCGTTATTCGAGCAACACCCCTGGCCGGGCAACCTGCGCCAGGTCAGCAGCGTGATCCAGGTAGCGCTGGCCATGGCCGAAGACCAACCGATCCGCCCGGAACACCTGCCGGATGACTTTTTTGTCGACCTGGGGCAAGCCGTACCCAGTGCGCCGGTGGTGATGGGCGATCTGGAGGATATCCAGGGCCTTAAGCAACGGTTGGCGGCGGTCGGCGGCAATATCTCCCATTTGGCTCGGGAGCTGGGGGTTAGCCGTAATACGTTGTACAAGCGATTACGTGCCGCTCCATAGCCGTAAATCTTGTATTTGCCTTTAGGACCGCTCGCCAATTGAGGTGGCCTTAAACGGAAGTCCAACCGGGAAATTTTTCCCTGCGCGTAAGCCCATTCTGATTTAACGGCCCACACCTCTAACCGCCCTTTTCCTGCGGCATTCTCCGACGCCTTTCTTTTGCAGAGACGTCATGGATGCCAGCCCCTGCCCCTGATTCATC
>NZ_JBWKWY010000041.1:0-43438 GCF_059422465.1 Pseudomonas sp. GW821-FHT01D09 | reverse complement strand
GCCCGCGATAGCATCACCGCGGTTTAACTGACAGCACGAGGCGCCTGCATCGCGGGCAAGCCCGCTCCCACACAAGCCCGCTCCCACAGGGCGATACAGCGTTGTACAGCCTCTCCCGCCAGATTGCGCATCAGTCTGGCGGGAGGGGCTTTTTTCGAGTGTGCCGGCGACAGAACTCCACCTTTGAGCTCAGGTTTGACTAACTGCATTACCTTTCGGGGTTGTCTTCACCTGCTGCGTCCTGCAAAAGCCCTTCATACCGGTTGCAGAACAAGGCCCCCTCAAGGTCACGATACAGAGACGGTGCGGAGTCCATGCTCACTTTCACCTTGAATGTCAGCATAGCCAACGTATTCGACACATCTTCAGCGTCCAACAAGATATCAGCGGTGCCACTTCTACCAAACCATGTACGCTGCAGCGAGTCACTATTCAATGTGTACTCAAAGCGCCAGACTGAGCGGATAGGACTCTCGAATAACCATAATTTCCTGCCTTCGAGAAAAACTTTCAGCCTCCCTGCCGCAGGATGGCTGCTGCTAGCCACAAGAACAACGCTTTGCGAGCTTTGGCCCCAGAGGCTGGCTTCCCCCTGGAAATTCGTATCAGAAATATTGTTGTCCCTGAATATGACTCTGCCAGGGTCAGTATTTTTTTTGCCTACCATGATCTTTCTCCTTATCACATCAACATGAGCCGAGAGATAGTTCTTTGCCAATCCAAACTAGAGCGCCTTAAACCAAACGTCTACTGTCAGTAATGACAGTAGAAAGCCGTACATTTATTCGAAAAAACCAGCGTCGACCAAGCCCATTGCTGTACCTGACCAGCCTGGCGTGAGGCGGTTTTTGTGTTTTTACGGAGCCTGCATCCAGGAGGACCAAAGCGTAAAATTTGTAAATGATATTTACTTGTATTTGATAATCAATACCATTCCGGCGCACAGAGCGCGCCGAATCCTGCTGGAAGGCAATTCTGGTGCATCTCGCTCAGTTGCCACCTTCCCTAAAGGATTCTGCGGACATGTCACCTCGATTCAGGCTCAGCCATTTCTCCCTGGCGTTTATCGCCGCCCTCTCATCGCCCACGCTGCTGGCGGACACCCAGGAAAGAGAACACGGCAAAGTGCCGATAGAGGCAACCGACCTGCCCGTCGATGGCACCTCCCAAGCCCTGGAGCTGAGTGAAACGCGCATCCTCGGCACCGCCGCCGAAGAACTCAAGCAAGCTCCCGGCGTGTCGATCATCACCGCCGAAGACATCAAGAAGCGCCCCCCCACCAACGACCTGTCGGACATCATCCGCCGTGAGCCGGGCGTCAACCTGAGCGGCAACAGTTCCAGCGGCAGCCGTGGCAACAACCGCCAGATCGACCTGCGCGGCATGGGCCCGGAAAACACCCTGATCCTGATCGATGGCAAGCCCTCGACCTCACGCAACGCCGTGCGTTACGGCTGGAGCGGCGACCGCGATACCCGTGGCGAAACCAACTGGGTGCCGGCCGAGGAAGTCGAGCGCATTGAGATCCTGCGTGGCCCGGCGGCTGCGCGCTACGGTTCCGGGGCCATGGGCGGGGTGATCAATATCATCACCAAGCGCCCCACCGACCAGTTGCACGGCTCGCTGACCACCTACGTGTCGCTGCCCGAAGACGATGCCGAGGGCATGAGCAAGCGCACCAACTTCAACCTCAGCGGCCCGTTGAGCGACACCTTGGCCTTCCGCGTCTACGGCGGCCTGAACAAGACCGATGCCGACGACTCCACCATCAACCAGGCCGAGCAGGCCAGCGTCGACTCCCTGGTAGCGGGCCGCGAAGGTGTGCGCAACAAGGACGTCAACGGCTTGCTCAGTTGGCAATTCACCCCCGAACAAACCCTGGACCTGGAAGCCAGCTACAGCCGCCAGGGCAATATCTTCGCCGGCGATACCATGCTCAATGGCGGCGGCACATTCGTGAACAGCCTAGTCGGCAAGGAAACCAGCGTGATCCAGCGCAGCAGTTTCTCGGCCACCCACCGTGGCGAATTTGACTGGGGCTCGACCCTGGCGTCCCTGAGCCACGACCTGACCCGCAACGCACGCCTCAACGAAGGCCTGGCCGGCTCCGGCGAAGGCGCACCTTCCGCCACTGCTGGCCGCTTCGAGTCGCGTTTGCGCAACACCCGCGCCACCGCCGAGGTCAACCTGCCGCTGAGCTTCGGCACCGAACAGGTGCTGACCCTGGGTAGCGAATACCTCTACGAATCGATGAACGACCCAGGCTCATTGCGCCCACAAAGCTACGATCCCGGCACCGGTGGCGTACCAAGCATTCCAGGGATGAGCCGCAGCAGCACCAAGACCACGGCCTCGAGCTACGCGCTGTTCGCCGAGGACAATATCGAGCTGGGCAGCAAGACCATCGTCACCCCTGGCCTGCGCTACGATCACCATGAAGAGTACGGTGGCAACTGGAGCCCAAGCCTCAACGCCTCGCACCAGTTGACCGATGAACTGAGCCTCAAGGGCGGGATTGCCCGGGCCTACAAGACGCCCAACCTGTACCAGTCCAACCCCAACTACTTGCTGTACAGCCGTGGCAATGGCTGCAACGCCAGCGAAGCCAACGCCGGCGGCTGCTACCTGGTGGGCAACCCGGACCTGAAACCGGAAATCAGCGTCAACAAGGAAATCGGCCTGGCCTTCGACAAGGGCACCTGGCGCACCAGCGCGACGTACTTTCGTAATGACTACAAGAACAAGATCAACGCCAGCAACACCGCCGCCTACCGCCTGGACGGCGGGCGCCGCGTATTGGAGTGGGAAAACAGCGGCGCCGCGCTGGTGCAGGGGGTCGAAGGCAACCTGTTCATGACCCTGCGCGACGACCTGGACTGGAACACCAACCTGACCTACATGATCGACTCCAAGAACAAGGACACCGGCGAGCCTTTGAGCGTCATTCCCAAATACACGGTCAACACCACCCTGGACTGGCAAGCCACCGACAAGCTGTCGTTCCAGGTCAGCGGCACCTACTACGGCAAGCAGGAGGCGCCGACCCTCAACTCCCGCAGCGCCAACCGCTATGATCGCAGCGCCCAGCAGGATGTGGACCCGTACGGCTTGATGGGCTTGAGCAGCGGCTACGAGTTCAGCAAGAACCTGAGCGTGCGCGTGGGTATCGAAAACCTGCTGGACAAGCGCCTGTACCGCAAAGGCAATGCTGATGATGCCGGTGCCCAGACTTATAACGAACCGGGGCGGGCTTATTTTGCGTCGGTAACTGCATCGTTCTAAACAGGCCCCGCGCCTACCATGTGGCTACAAAAAAGGGCGAAGCCATCACGGCTTCGCCCTTTTTTGTACCGTTCAGACCTTAGTGGTGTTCACGGGTCGCCCGGAATTTCACATCCGGCCAGCGCTCTTCCATCAGCGCCAGGTTGACCCGCGTCGGCGCCAGGTAGGTCAGGTGACCGCCGCCGTCGATGGCGAGGTTTTCCACGGCCTTGTTGGAAAACTCTTCGAGCTTCTTCTTGTCACTGCAATCAATCCAGCGCGCGGAGTACACGGTGATTGGCTCGTAGGAGCATTCGACCTTGTATTCCTCTTTCAAGCGGCTGGCCACCACATCGAACTGCAGCACACCCACGGCGCCGAGGATGATGTCGTTGCTGCGCTCGGGGAAGAACACCTGGGTGGCGCCCTCTTCCGCCAACTGCTGCAAGCCTTGGCGCAGTTGCTTGGATTTGAGCGGGTCGCGCAGGCGTACGCGGCGGAACAGTTCCGGGGCGAAGTGCGGGATACCGGTAAAGCTCAGGGCTTCGCCTTCGGTGAAGGTGTCGCCGATCTGGATGGTGCCGTGGTTGTGCAGGCCGATGATGTCGCCGGCAAAGGCTTCTTCCAGTTGCTCACGCTCCGAGGAGAAGAACGTCAGGGCGTCGCCGATGCGCACGTCCTTGCCGGTGCGGACGTGGCGCATCTTCATGCCTTTTTCGTATTTGCCGGAGCAGATGCGCATAAAGGCGATACGGTCGCGGTGCTTGGGGTCCATGTTCGCCTGGATCTTGAACACAAAGCCGCTGAATTTCTCTTCCACCGGCTCCACAGTCCGTTCGTTGGCCACCCGGGCCAGCGGCTTGGGAGCCCAGTTGACCACCGCATCCAGTACGTGATCGACGCCGAAGTTGCCCAGGGCCGTCCCGAAGAACACAGGGGTCAGTTGGCCGTCGAGGAACTCCTGCTGGTTGAATTCGTGGCAGGCGCCCTGCACCAGTTCCAGTTGGTCGACGAAGCGGTCGTACTCGTCGCCCAAGTGGGCGCGGGCTTCATCGGAGTCGAGTTTCTCGATGATTTTCACATCGGTGCGTTCATGCCCATGGCCGGCGGTGTAGACAATGATGTAGTCGTCGGCCAGGTGGTACACGCCCTTGAAGTCGCGGTAGCAGCCAATCGGCCAGGTGATCGGCGCGGCCTTGATCTTCAGGACCGCTTCGATTTCATCGAGCAGTTCGATCGGGTCGCGGATGTCACGGTCGAGTTTGTTGATAAAGCTGACAATCGGCGTGTCACGCAGGCGGCACACGTCCATCAGCGCGATGGTCCGTGGCTCGACGCCCTTACCACCGTCGAGGACCATCAAGGCCGAGTCCACTGCGGTCAGGGTGCGGTAGGTGTCTTCGGAGAAGTCTTCGTGGCCTGGGGTGTCGAGCAGGTTGACCATGTGTTCGCGATAGGGGAACTGCATGACCGACGTGGTAATGGAAATACCCCGTTGCTTCTCCATCTCCATCCAGTCGGAGGTGGCATGGCGATCAGACTTGCGGGATTTCACCGTGCCGGCCACCGCGATCGCCTTGCCCATCAGCAGGAGCTTTTCGGTGATGGTGGTTTTACCGGCATCGGGGTGGGAAATAATGGCGAAAGTGCGGCGTTTCGCGACTTCGGCGGCCTGGTGGGTCATGGGAAATCGCCTGGCAGGTGAGTCAAAAAAGGGCGGCGAGTATAGCGTAAACCAAGGCTCCCGAACCACCGCTCACCCGATGGGGGGTGGCTAAATGCTGCCAAGTATGGAACCTTTTAAAAGGTAGAGACGTCCACTCCCCTGTTACCGCACTCGTAACAGGGGCTGAAAAATCAGCAAGTTAGCCTGACGAGGCTGCGCTCATGGCTCGACCTCATGCCGTTTTGCCGGCATTGGCGAGCTGCTTTTCGCGACCACATTTATTGGCAGCCAGGAATGGCAATGCCACACGAGAATGTGCTCGCCGACTGAAATAAAGGAGTCCGCCTGTGGCTATTCGCTATGGCAAAGGGCTGATAGGAGGCGCGGTTGTCGTCGCCCTCCTGGCCCTGCTGATCCACTGGATCGGCATCAACACGATCGAGATGTACCGCGACGATTTGTTGTTTTACCTGCAAGCTCACCTGATTCTTGTACTTGTCTCCATGCTGGCAGCCCTGATCGTAGGGATCCCCGCCGGTATCCTGCTCAGCCGACCGAACAGGGTCGAGCACGCAGAACGTTTCATGCAGATCTTCAACATCGGCAACACCGTCCCTCCCCTGGCCGTACTGGCCATCGCCCTCGGCGTCCTCGGCATCGGCAGTGGCCCGGCGATCTTCGCCCTGTTCCTCGCCTCCTTGCTGCCTATCGTGCGCAATACCTATGAAGGCCTGAAAAACGTTCAAGGCTCGCTCAAGGAAGCCGCCGTCGGCATCGGCATGACCCCGCGCCAGGTGCTGTTTCGCGTCGAGTTGCCCAACGCCGTGCCGATCATCATCGGTGGCGTGCGTGTGGCCCTGGCGATCAACGTCGGCACCGCACCGCTGGCGTTCCTGATTGGCGCCAACAGCCTGGGCAGCCTGATCTTCCCCGGCATCGCCCTGAACAACCAGCCGCAATTGCTGCTCGGGGCCGCGTGTACCGCGCTGCTGGCGTTGCTGCTTGACGGCCTGGTGACCATGGCCAGCCGCCTCTGGCTGGAACGCGGGTTGCGTGCGTCTTAAGGCTGGGTAAAGGAATCGACATGAAAAAACTGACTTTGCTACTGAGCTGCGTCCTGCTGTTTGCCGGCATTGCGCAAGCCGCTGAAAAACCGGTGATCCGCATCGGCGCCCGGGTCTTCACCGAACAGACCCTGCTCGCCGAAATCACCTCCCAGTACCTGCGCACCAAGGGCTACGACACCCGCGTGACCGGCGGCCTGGGCAGCAACCTGGCGCGCAGTGCCCAGGAAAGCGGGCAACTGGACCTGATCTGGGAATACACCGGTGTATCCCTGGTGGCCTACAACCATGTGGACGAAAAGCTCGACAGCGAACAGTCCTACGCCAGGGTTAAAGAACTCGACGCGAAAAAAGGCCTGGTCTGGCTCTCGCCGTCGAAATTCAGCAACACCTACGCCCTGTCCCTGCCGGAAAACGTGGCCAAGGAGTATCCGCAGATCAACACCATCAGCGACCTGACCCAGGCGCTGGCCGAGCCGACCCGTGAGAACCGCCTGGTGGCCCTGGACACCGAGTTCGCCAACCGTTCCGACGGTATGGCCGGCATGGTCAAGCTGTACGGCATGAACCTCACCCGCAAGAACTCCCGGCAGATGGACGCCGGCCTGGTCTACACCGCCCTGCGCAATGGCCAGGTGTTTGCCGGCCTGGTGTACACCACCGATGGCCGCCTCAACGCGTTCAAGTTGAAGCTGCTGGAAGATGACCTGCACTACTTCCCGGACTACACCGCAGCCCCGGTGGTACGCCAGGTTTATCTGGATGCCCACCCGCAATTGGCCGCCGACCTCAAGCCCCTGGCGGCGCTGTTCGACGATGAAACCATGCGCCAGCTGAACGCGCGGGTCGACGTCGACCATGAAAGCCCATCGGCCGTGGCCGCTGATTTCCTGCGCCAGCACCCACTCAACTAAAAGAGGAGAAGACATGGAATTTCTGAACGCCTTTTCCCATCTTGATTGGGCCCAAGTCCTGCACCTGACCTGGCAGCACATCACCCTGGTCGGGATCGCCGTGATCCTCGCGATTGTCGTCGGCGTGCCCCTGGGCGTGCTGATGACGCGCTTCCCGACCCTGGCCGGCCCGTTGCAAGCCAGCGCCACGGTGCTGCTGACCGTGCCGTCGATTGCCCTGTTCGGCCTGCTGCTGCCGTTCTACTCCAAGTTCGGCCAGGGCCTAGGGCCGATGCCGGCGATCACCGCCGTGTTCCTCTACTCCCTGCTGCCGATCATGCGTAACACCTACCTGGCCCTGACCGGCGTCGAGCCGGGCATCCGCGAAGCGGCCAAAGGCATCGGCATGACCTTCGGCCAGCGCCTGCGCATGGTCGAGCTGCCCATCGCCGTACCGGTGATCCTCGCCGGGGTGCGCACCGCCGTGGTGATGAATATCGGGGTGATGACCATTGCCGCCACCATCGGTGCCGGTGGTCTGGGTGTACTTATTCTGGCTTCCATCAGCCGCAGCGACATGTCGATGCTGATTGTTGGCGCCGTACTGGTCAGTCTCCTGGCCATCTGCGCCGACCTGCTTCTGCAATGGCTGCAACGCTCGCTGACTCCAAAAGGATTGCTCAAATGATCGAACTTCAAAACCTGTCCAAGACCTTCCAAAGCAACGGCAAGACTGTCACCGCCGTTAACGACGTGAGCCTGACTGTCAATGAAGGCGAGATTTGCGTATTCCTCGGCCCCTCGGGCTGCGGCAAGAGCACCACGCTGAAGATGATCAACCGCCTGATCAAGCCCACCTCGGGCAAGATCCTGATCAACGGCGAAGACACCACCGACCTCGATGAAGTGACCCTGCGCCGCAACATCGGCTACGTGATCCAGCAGATCGGCCTGTTCCCCAACATGACCATTGAGGAAAACATCGTGGTGGTGCCCAAGCTGCTGGGCTGGGACAAGCAGAAATGCCACGACCGCGCCCGCGAGTTGATGAGCATGATCAAGCTCGAACCCAAGCAGTATCTGCACCGCTACCCCCGTGAATTGTCCGGTGGCCAGCAACAGCGCATCGGCGTGATCCGCGCCCTGGCGGCCGACGCGCCATTGCTGCTGATGGATGAGCCATTCGGCGCGGTCGACCCGATCAACCGCGAGATGATCCAGAACGAGTTCTTCGAGATGCAGCGCGCATTGAACAAGACGGTGATCATGGTCAGCCATGACATCGACGAGGCGATCAAGCTGGGCGACAAAATCGCCATCTTCCGCGCCGGCAAGCTGTTGCAGATCGACCACCCGGACACCCTGCTGGCCCATCCTGCCGACGAGTTTGTCAGCAACTTTGTCGGCCAGGACAGCACCCTCAAGCGCCTGCTGCTGGTCAAGGCCGAAGACGCGGCGGACAACGCCCCGTCGGTCAGCCCGCAAACCCCGGTGGCCGATGCCCTGGAGCTGATGGACGAGCATGACCGGCGCTATGTGGTGGTCACCTGCGCCGAGAACAAGGCGCTGGGGTATGTACGCCGTCGCGACCTGCATCGTCAGACCGGGACCTGCGCCCAGTACCTGCGCGAGTTCAACGCCACGGCGGCGTTTGACGAGCACTTGCGCATCCTGTTGTCGCGCATGTACGAGTTCAACCGCTCGTGGCTGCCGGTGATGGATGCCGAGCGGGTGTTTTTGGGTGAAGTGACCCAGGAGTCGATTGCCGAGTACCTGAGCTCTGGTAAGTCCCGTGGGGGCAAGACCAGTATCGTGTCGCCAGCCGAAACCGCGCAGGCCTGACCCTGATCATTCCCACGCGGAGCGCCTGATCGTTCCCACGCTCCGCGTGGGAATGCCGCCGGGGACGCTCTGCGTCAAGCTCAGGGTGACGCAGAGCGTCACTGGATGCGTTCCCACGCGGAGCGTGGGAACGATCATCAATCCGTCACACCGGTCGGTTACATAAGTAGCTGCACTGCGCCTGGCGACGAACGTGTGTAAAAACGCGACATTTTTAGTTGATCTCAAGCCCCTCACGCCCTAAAGTTCGCGCCGAACGTCCATGCTGGAAACGATCCATCCGGCTCAAGTACTGACGACGAGACAGCAAGGCCAAGGGCAGCTTACCCCATGGCCTTTTTGCTTTCGGCGACATGCCTTGGGAAGTAGGCGAACCAAAGTGGGGATACGGAGGACGTTCATTTGCACCCATTGATCAATTTAGTTTGCCCTTAGGAGTTCCCAGCATGTCGATCAACGTCGAAGACTATTTCGCGCGCGCCACCTTTGACAAAATGAAGGCGTTCGCCGACAAGCAAGAAACCCCATTCGTGGTGATCGACACCGCGATGATCAGCCAGGCCTACGATGACCTGCGCGCCGGTTTTGAATTCGCCAAGGTGTACTACGCCGTCAAGGCCAACCCGGCTGTCGAGATCATCGACCTGTTGAAAGACAAGGGGTCGAGCTTCGACATCGCCTCGATCTACGAGCTGGACAAGGTCATGGACCGCGGCGTCAGCGCCGACCGTATCAGCTACGGCAACACCATCAAGAAATCCAAGGACATCCGCTACTTCTACGAGAAGGGCGTGCGCCTGTTCTCCACCGACTCCGAAGCCGACCTGCGCAACATCGCCAAGGCCGCACCGGGCTCGAAAGTCTATGTGCGTATCCTCACCGAAGGCTCGACCACCGCAGACTGGCCTTTGTCGCGCAAATTCGGCTGCCAGACCGACATGGCCATGGACCTGCTGATCCTCGCCCGCGACCTGGGCCTGGTGCCGTACGGCATCTCGTTCCACGTCGGTTCGCAGCAGCGTGATATCAGCGTGTGGGACGCCGCCATCGCCAAGGTCAAGGTGATCTTCGAGCGCCTGAAAGAAGAAGACGGCATCCACCTCAAGCTGATCAACATGGGCGGTGGCTTCCCGGCCAACTACATCACCCGCACCAACAGCCTGGAAACCTACGCCGAGGAAATCATCCGCTTCCTCAAGGAAGACTTCGGTGACGAGCTGCCAGAAATCATCCTGGAGCCGGGCCGTTCGTTGATCGCCAACGCCGGGATCCTGGTCAGTGAAGTGGTGTTGGTGGCCCGTAAATCGCGCACCGCCGTCGAGCGTTGGGTGTACACGGATGTGGGCAAGTTCTCCGGCCTGATCGAAACCATGGACGAAGCCATCAAGTTCCCGATCTGGACCGAGAAAAAGGGCGAGATGGAAGAAGTGGTGATCGCCGGTCCTACCTGCGACAGCGCCGATATCATGTACGAAAACTACAAGTACGGCCTGCCGCTGAACCTGGCCATTGGCGACCGCCTGTACTGGCTGTCCACCGGTGCGTACACCACCAGTTACAGCGCCGTTGAATTCAACGGTTTCCCACCGCTCAAATCCTTCTATGTCTGACCCCGTAGGAGCCGGCTTGCCGGCTCCTACAACTCTTCTGCGCGTTGTTGGTAGGCAGCAGCCATGGCGCGAATCTGCGGATCATTCGCCGCCGCCAGCGCTTTGTGCGCCACCTGCAAAAACTTCAGATTCCCGCCTTCCAGCGCCCGGTGCAGCCACTCCAGGGCCGCCTCGATCTGGCCTTGATCCGCCAGCACTGCGGCATAACTGAACTGCCCGCGAAAATCCCCACCTTCGGCCGAGCGGCGATACCACTCAAGCGCTGCGGGCAGGTCTTGCGCGCAGAATTGCCCTTCTTCCAGGTACCGCCCCAACAGGTTCATCGACTTGGCATGCCCCAGCTCGGCAGCCTGGCGATAACAGGCCAGTGCCTGCTGCGGGTCTTGCCTCACCCCGCGCCCGGTGGCCAGCAGGTTGGCGTAGTTGTACAGCCCCCAATCCAACCCGGCCTCTGCGGCCTGACGGTATTCCCCGGCGGCCGCCCGCTCATTGGCGGCGCAGCCCCAGCCATGTTCCAGGCAGCGCCCCACCATATTGCGGGCCATCCGGTGGCCGCCCTGTGCCGCAATCTGGAACCAGCGCAGGGCCAGTGCTGCATCGCGCTCGATCCCGCGCCCCTCCAGGAGGATTTGCCCCAGTAGCGCCTGGGCATCGAGCACGCCCTCCTTGGCCGCCATCAGGATCGCCTGGGCCGCACGGGCCGGTGATTCGTCGAGCATGGCGCGCAGTTGCTCGCCGTCGAGGACTTCTTCGCGGCGCAGGTGAAAAGCCATGCTCAGACCTCGACCCAGCGACGCAACAGGTTGTGATAGGTGCCGGTGAGCTGGATCAGCGCCGGGTGGTCCGGCACATCGCGGGTCAATTGCTGGATCGCGCCGTCCATTTCAAACAGCAAGGTGCGCTGGCTGTCTTCGCGCACCAGGCTTTGGGTCCAGAAAAACGCGGCATAGCGCGCGCCCCGGGTCACGGCGTTGACCTTGTGCAGGCTGGAGCCGGGGTACAGCACCATGTCGCCGGCCGACAGCTTGACCCGCTGCAGGCCGAAGGTGTCCTGGATCTGCAGTTCGCCGCCGTCGTACTCGTGCGGGTCGCTGAAAAACAGCGTGGAAGACAGGTCGGTGCGCACCCGCTCGGGGCTGCCCTTGGGCTGGCGCACGGCGTTATCGATATGAAAGTCGAAGCTGCCACCGGCGGTGTAGCAGTTGAGCAAGGGCGGGAAGACTTTATGCGGCAGGGCCGCCGACATGAATTGCGGGTTTTGCCACAGGCGCTCGAGCATGGCCGCGCCGATTTCCTTGGCCAGTGGATGGCCTTCGGGCAATTGCAGGTTGTGCTTGGCCTTGGCCGACTGGTGCCCGGCGGTGATCTTGCCGTCGGCCCAGTCCGCCTGCTCCAGGGCTTCGCGGATGCGCAATACCTCGTCGCGGGAGAACAGGCCGGGAATATGCAGCAGCATGGGGCGTTACCTGAGAGCAGAGGGGCGCCAATGGTATTGATTACTATTGACGCTGTAAAACCCTGATCCGACGGGCAGACGTATAAGCCGGCAAAAACCGTAACCCCTGAAGTGTAAATTTTGTAAATTGAATGCGAATAGCAATGCATCTCAATTGCTATGCATAATTGTTTACAATATATTTCGCGCCCTAACATCCTTGGGGTAGGGAATTTCATGTCGCGCCACATTACAAAAACACCAAACAGTTCACCGCGCTTGCTGGCCTCGGCCATTGGCGTGGCCATCAGCGCCAGCTCTGTCGCCCATCTGGCGCAAGCGGCCGAAGAGACCGAACACAAAGGCGAGCGCAACAGCATTTCCCTGGGTGCCACCAGCATCACCGGCCAGGAACAGGACGCGACTTCCTACCAGACTGAAAAAGCCTCTTCGCAGAAATACACCGCGCCCCTGGTCGACACCCCACGTTCCGTCACCGTGGTGCCGGCGCAGGTGCTCAAGGACACCGCCGCCACCTCACTGCAAGACGCCTTGCGCACCGTACCGGGGATTACCTTTGGTGCCGGTGAAGGCGGCAACCCCCAGGGCGACCGTCCGTTTATCCGTGGCTTCGATGCCCAGGGCGACACCTACCTGGACGGCGTGCGTGATACCGGCGGCCAGAGCCGGGAAATTTTCGATATCGAGTCCATCGAAGTCAGCAAGGGCCCCAACTCCTCGTTCGGTGGCCGTGGCTCGGCCGGTGGCAGCCTTAACCTGGTGAGCAAAACCCCACAAGCACGGGACTTCCTCAACGGCGGTTTTACCTACGGCTCCGACCAGACCCGGCGCTATGCCCTCGACGTCAACCGCCAGTTCCTCGACAGCGCCGCGTTCCGCCTGAACCTGATGAGCCACGAACAGAACGTGGCCGGCCGTGACGCAGTCAATTACGACCGCTGGGGCGTGGCCCCGTCGCTGACCTTTGGCCTGGGCACCCCGACCCGCGTCAACCTCAGCTACTACCATATGGAAAGCAATGACCTGCCGGATTCGGGCATTCCTTATGGCTATAGCAACAGCGCGTCGAATGCCGCCCATGTGCATGACAAACCCACCGACGGCGGCGACAGCAGCAACTTCTACGGCCTCAAGGATCGCGACTTCCGCAAGACCCGCGCCGATATCAGTACGTTCTCCATCGAGCACGACCTGAACGACAACATGACGATCAAGAACACCCTGCGTCATGGCAGCACCGGCCAGGACTACGTGCTCACCCAACCGGACGACAGCCAACACAACGTCAACCAG
Organism: Pseudomonas sp. GW821-FHT01D09; assembly: GCF_059422465.1. Taxonomy (NCBI): domain Bacteria; kingdom Pseudomonadati; phylum Pseudomonadota; class Gammaproteobacteria; order Pseudomonadales; family Pseudomonadaceae; genus Pseudomonas; species Pseudomonas sp. GW821-FHT01D09. The sequence goes on along the minus strand of NZ_JBWKWY010000041.1, from coordinate 30,353 downwards.
TTCGGCACCGTCTGGCGCCGCGCCAACAGCCGCGTGTCGACCACCACGACCACCACCAACCAGACCGATCTGTTTGGCAGCTTCCAGGCCCTGGGCTTCAAGCACAGCTACTCCACCGGCCTGGAATTTACCGGTGAAGAAACCCGTGTCAGTGGTTATACCGTCAGCCCTAACGGCAACCCTAGCGGCGGCTGCACACCTGGCAAGGTCGGCAACAGCGGCGGCCAATGCACCTCGCTGGGCAACCCGAACCCGGACGACGCCTGGACCGGCAGCGTCGCCCGCAACTACATGGGCACCAACACCAAGGCCACCAGTCGCGCCGCCTATGTATTCGACACCATCGAGCTCGATCCGCAATGGCTGCTGAACGTCGGCCTGCGCTATGACACCTTCGACACCGAGGCCAACACCAACGCAACCACTGGCCGCACCAAGCTCAAGGATGACAGCCAGTTCTTCAACTGGCAGGCCGGCCTGGTCTGGAAGCCGATGGAGAACGGCAGCATCTACACCTCCTATGCCACTTCGGCCTCGCCCGCTGGCGGCCTGGTGGGTGAAGGTGTCGACTCCAACGCCATCCCAACCGGCATCAACACCAGCGACCTGAAACCGGAAGAAACCGTCAACTACGAGCTGGGCACCAAGTGGGATCTGTTCCACGACCGCCTGTCCCTGACCGCTGCCGTGTTCCGCACCGAGAAGAAAAACGCGCGCATTCTGGTGAACTCCAACACCTATGAAAACGCCGGTGAATCCCGGGTCGATGGCCTGGAGCTTTCCGCCAGCGGCAAACTCACCGAGCAATGGCAGGTATTCGCCGGCTACAGCTACCTGAAAAGCGAGCTGGTGGACCCCGGCAAAAACGGTAACCGCCAGGGCGTGGTGACTGCCGGCTCCAACAAGGGCAACGAAATGCCCAACACGCCGAAGCATTCCTTCAGCCTGTGGACCACCTACGACATCACCTCGAAGCTGACCGTCGGCGGCGGTGCATTCTATGTCGATGACGTCTATGGCGATGCCGCCAACACCGTCTACGTGCCGTCCTACACCCGCTACGACGCCATGGCCAGCTACAAGCTGACCAAGAATGTCGACCTGCAATTGAACGTGCAGAACCTGACCGACAAGACCTACTACGACAAGGCCTACGGCGCGCACTTCGCCAACCAGGCCGCCGGTCGTACCGCCCTGTTGACCACCAGCTTCCACTTCTAAGGCAGCAAACGTTTCAGGCCAAAGCCCCGCGCATCGGATGCCCGGGGCTTTCGTATGTAAGAAAGAATGTTTCTCGAAAACCCACGGCATAATGCCCGCCGTAAAAATCATATCCAGCTCAGCGAGGCCGTCCGACGTGTTGAAGAAAACCCTGTTCCAGTTGCACTGGTTTTTCGGCATTAGCGCCGGGCTGGTGTTGGCCTTGATGGGGATTACCGGGGCCGCGTACTCGTTCCAGGATGAAATCCTGCGGGCGCTCAACCCCACGGTACTGACCGTGCAAAAACAACCCGCCGGGGTGCTGCCACCCGCTGAACTGGTGCGCAAACTCGAAGCCACCGAAGGCAAGGCCGTGGCCATGCTGTGGGTGGAAAGCGAGAGCGGCAACGCCGCCCGCGTGTTCTTCACCCCGCCACCGGGCGAGCGCCGGGGGCAGATGCGCTACTTCGACCCGTACACCGGCGACTACCTGGGCGATGCCGTCGGCCAGGACTTTTTCGGCCTGATGCTGCAACTGCACCGCTTCCTGGCCATGGGTGACACCGGTCGGCAAATCACCGGTGCCTGTACGCTGATCCTGATTTTCTTCTGCCTCTCTGGCCTGTACCTGCGCTGGCCGCGCCAGGTGGCGAGCTGGCGCGCCTGGCTGACCCTGGACTGGCGCAAGAAAGGCCGTAGTTTCAACTGGGACCTGCACTCGGTGTTCGGCACCTGGTGCCTGCTGTTTTACCTGTTGGCCGCACTCACCGGTTTGTCATGGTCCTACGAGTGGTACAACAAGGGCCTGACCCGGTTGCTGTCCGATGCCCCGCAGAACGAGCGGGTGCGCAATCGCGGCCCGGCACCGGCGGGCCCGGCCCTCGTTGCCAACTACGAGGCGATCTGGAGCAGCATCTACAGCACCGCCGGCCCGGAGCTGAGTGCCTACAACATCCGTATGCCTCCCGTTGCCGGGCAACCGGCCACTGTCTACTACCTGTTGCAAAGCTCGCCCCATGACCGCGCCCTGAACCAGATCAACCTCGACCCGGCCACCGGCGTGGTCAAAAGCGTCGAGCGCTATGGCGATAAAAGCCTCAAGGCGCAATTGCTGACCAGCCTCTATGCGCTGCATGTGGGCAGTTATTTCGGCCTGGTGGGGCGGATCATTCTTACCGTCACTGCGCTGTGCATGCCGCTGTTCTTTATTACCGGCTGGTTGCTGTACCTGGACCGCCGCCGCAAAAAACGCCAGGTGCGCGATGCCCGTAAAGGCCTGGGCGACAACCACAGCAATGCACCGGCCTGGCTGATCGGTTTCGCCAGCCAGAGCGGCTTTGCCGAGCAACTGGCCTGGCAGACCGCCGGCCAGTTGCAGGCCGCCGGGCTGCCGGTGAAGGTGCAGCCCCTGGGCAGCGTCAGCGAAGACGACTTGCGCCAGTCGGAACATGCACTGTTTGTGGTCAGCACCTTCGGCGATGGCGAAGCACCGGACAGCGCACGCGGCTTTGAACGCCGCGTACTGGGGCGCGACCTTGCCCTCCAGGGCCTGAACTACTCGGTACTGGCCCTGGGCGATCGTCAATACCCACACTTCTGCGGCTTTGCCCGGCGCCTGCACTTCTGGCTGACCCGCCAGGGCGGCAGCGCCTTGTTCGCCCCGGTCGAAGTCGACAGCGGCGACCAGGAGGCCCTGCGGCACTGGCAACAACAACTGGGCCAGCTCACCGGCCATGCACCGGCCGCCTGGGCCAGTGCCCCCTATGAAAGCTGGACCCTGGGCCAGCGCACTCTGCTCAACCCTGGCAGCAGCGGTTCGGGGGTCTACCTGCTGGGCCTCACCCCGCCGGCACCGCGCGACTGGCTGGCCGGCGACCTGGTGGAAATCCTGCCACGCCATGGCCCGTGGACCGTCGAACATTTCCTCGCCGGGTTGGGCATTGCCGGCACGGACGAAGTGCTGATCGATGGCTTGGCACGGCCCCTGGAACAGGTGCTTGCCAGCCGCCAGTTGCCGGACAATCGCGCCCATCTGGTCGGCCTGCACGCCCAGGCCCTGGTGGAGGCGCTGGTGCCGATGGGCATGCGCGAATACTCTGTCGCCTCGATTGCCAGCGATGGCGTGCTGGAGCTGATCGTGCGCCAGGAACGCCATGCCGACGGCAGCCTGGGCCTGGGTTCGGGCTGGCTGACCGAGCACGCGCCACTGGGCACGGTGATCAGCCTGCGGGTGCGGCGCAACAGCGGCTTCCACCTGCCGACAGACCCGGTGCCAATGATCCTGCTGGGCAACGGCACGGGCCTGGCCGGCTTGCGCAGCCTGCTCAAGGCGCGCATCGCCGACGGCCAGCAGCGTAACTGGTTGCTGTTCGGCGAGCGCAACATCGCCCATGACTATCACTGCCGGGATGAGCTGCAAGGCTGGCTGGCCAGTGGCGACCTGGCGTTGCTGGACCTGGCGTTTTCGCGGGATCAACAAGAGAAAATCTACGTCCAGGACCGCCTGCGCGAGTCTGCCGATGTACTGCGTAAATGGCTGGCCGAGGGCGCGGCGATTTATGTCTGCGGGAGTTTGCAGGGCATGGCGGCCGGTGTGGATCAGGTGTTGGTGGATGTCCTGGGCAGCGAGGCGGTGCAACGCCTTATCGAACAGGGCCGCTACCGCAGGGATGTCTACTGACCTACACCCATCAAAATGTGGGAGCGGGCTTGTCGGGTCGCCGCATCGCCGCGATGGCGGTCTGTCTGTAACCCATAGGCTGGCTGATCCACCGCAATCGCGGCGATGCGGCGACCCGACAAGCCCGCTCCCACAGGTTTAATCGTATTTCAGGTCAGGTGGGTTGGAGTTTTTGTTCAAATACCGACACGCCATCGAGGTCGCGTAGCGTGACTGTCAACTCCGCCGTCTGCCCATCAATCTGCACCTCGCCAAAAAACTGGAAACCGGCAAACGGCGATGTGTTTTGCACCGGTGGGGCTTTTTCAAATATCACTTGCGGGCCAAAGGTCTTATCCAGCGGATTGGGCCCAAAGCTCCCGGCATTCAGCGGCCCCGCGACGAATTCCCAGAACGGCTCGAAATCCTGGAACGCCGCCCGGTCCGGGTGGTAGTGGTGTGCCGCGCAGTAGTGCACATCGGCGGTCAGCCACACATGGTTACGCACCTGTTGTGCGCGCAGGAAGCCCAGCAATTCGGCAATTTCCAGCTCACGGCCCTGGGCCGCGCCCGGGTCGCCGTTGGCCACCGCTTCCCAGCGCGGTACGCCGGGGCTGACTTCGCCGTCGGGCACGCCGAGGCCGATGGGCATGTCGGCGGCGATCACCTTCCACTGCGCTTTCGACGCCTTGAGTCCGCCCTTGAGCCAGTCCAGTTGCGCCCGCCCCAGAAACGGTTTGGCCCCGCCCAGGTTGTCATCGTTGGCCCCGCGATAGCTGCGCATATCCAGCACAAACACATCGAGCAACGGCCCGTAGCTGAGCTTGCGGTAGATACGCCCCCCCTGGTCGGCGCCCTGCAGGCGCATCGGCGCATATTCCAGCCAGGCCTGGCGTGCGCGGCCCACCAGGGTGGTGATGTCCTGGGTCTGGTAACGCTCGTCCAGTTGCTTGCCGGGCGACCAATTGTTGACCACTTCGTGATCGTCCCATTGCCAGATCTGCGGCACCTGGGCATTGAAGCGGCGCACGTTTTCATCCATCAGGTTATAGCGGTAGTTGCCACGGTATTCATCCAGGGTTTCGGCAACTTTGCTCTTGGCCTCGGTGGTGAGGTTGCGCCAGATGCGTCCGCCTTCGGTGGTCAGTTGCGCCGGCACCGGGCCGTCGGCGTAGATGGTGTCGCCGCTGTGGATAAAAAAATCCGGCAGGCGCAGGCGCATGGCTTCGTAGATGCGCATGCCGCCAATATCCGGGTTGATCCCGAAGCCCTGGCCGACGGTATCGCCGCTCCACACAAAGCGGATATCGCGCCGTTGTTGCGGCACGCTGCGCAGGTGGCCGAACCAGGGCTCACTGGCCACGCCGGTCTGCGCATCCTCAAAGTGCACACGGTAGAAAATCGCCTGGTCGGCCGGTAGCCCGGTCAGCTCGACGCGGGCGGTGAAGTCGCTGCGGCTGTCGGCCAAAGGCGAGATGAATCGGCGCGGGTTGCTGAACAGGCTGCGGGTGTCCCACTCGACCACCATCCGTGCCGGGCGGTCGCAGCGGCTCCAGATCATGGCGCGGTCGCCCAGCAAGTCGCCAGACTGCACGCCATCGGTCAATTGCGGCCGGTCCTTGACTGAAGCAATCACCGCCGGCGCCAGCCCCGGCAGCAACAGGCCAGCGCCGACACCCTGGATCACCCGGCGGCGGCCGGGGTTGAAGTGGCTCATAGGTGTTCCTCTGCACAGCAAAAGGAAAACTAAAGCATGGCCGTATGAAACACAGATGACAGGTGTCGATACCTACATTCAGGCAACGGCCAGTTCGACGGCCTCCGGGCGTTTGATCACGGCGTACAGCAACCCGGTGAGCACGCTGCCGGCCACGATCGCCAGCAGGTACAACAGCGCATGGTTGATCGTATTCGGAATCAGCATCACAAACAGCCCGCCGTGAGGCGCCATCAACTTGCAACCGAAGTACATCGACAGGGCACCGGTCACTGCGCCACCGGCAATGCTGGCCGGGATCACGCGCAACGGGTCCTTGGCAGCAAACGGGATCGCCCCTTCCGAGATAAAACACAGCCCCAGAATCAACGCCGCCTTGCCGGCTTCGCGCTCGGTCCGGGCGAACTTGCGCCGGGCCAGGAACGTGGCAATGGCCATGCCAATCGGCGGCACCATACCAGCTGCCATGGCAGCGGCCATCGGCGCGCCGCTCTGGGAGGCCAGCAGGCCGACGGAGAAGGCGTAGGCCGCCTTGTTGATCGGCCCGCCGAGGTCGGCGCACATCATCGCGCCCAACAGGATGCCCAGCAGCACCGCATTGGTGGTGCCCATGGTGCTGAGGAAGCCCGTCAGGCCAACCAGCATCTGCGCCACGGGCGGGCCGATCAGGTAGATCATCGCCAAGCCGGTGACCAGGCTTGCCAGCAACGGGATGATCAGGATCGGCTTGAGCGACGCCAGGCCTTGCGGCAACGGCACCGCGCGGGTGATCAATTTGACGCTGTAGCCGGCGAGGAAACCGGCGAAGATCCCGCCGATAAACCCCGCGCCCAGGGTACTGGCCAACAGGCCGCCGATCATCCCCGGCGCAAGGCCCGGGCGGTCGGCAATCGAGTAGGCGATATAGCCGGCGAGCAGCGGCACCATCAGGGTGAAGGCATGGTCACCGACCGCCCTCAGCGCCGCCGCCAGGGTGCCGGGCTGTTCGTAGGCGTGGATACCGAAGACGTAGGACAGGGCAATCAACAAGCCGCCCGCCACCACCATCGGCAACATGAACGACACGCCGGTCAGCAGGTGTTTGTAGACCCCGGTGTTCTCCGGTTTGGCCACCGCGCCACTGGCGGCGCTTTCCTGTTGGCCTTCGGCCAGGGCTTTGTCGAGGATCGCGGCAGATTGCTTGAGGGCAATGCCGGTGCCACAACGGTAGATTTTCTTGCCGGCAAAGCGCTCGGTGGCCACTTCGATATCGGCGGCCAGCAGCACCACGTCGGCGTCGCGAATGGCCTGCTCGCTCAGGGGCGTACGCGCCCCTACCGAACCCTGGGTTTCCACCTGCAGGTCATACCCCTTGGCCTTGGCGGCCTGCTGCAACGCTTCGGCGGCCATAAAGGTGTGGGCCACGCCGGTGGGGCAGGCAGTGATGGCGACAAGGCGCGGTGCGTGTCTGGCCGTTGGCACTGCGCTGCTGGCAACGTACAACCGGGCCTCTTGCGCGCCCCGTTGCAGCAGCGCGTCCACGTCCTGCAACGCCTGGGCCGGGGTGCTCTGGTACACGCGCTTGCCGACAAAGCGCTGCATGTCCACCGGGGTGCTGGCAACCAGCAACACCCATTCGGCCGCGTCGAGGGTGGCCTGGGAAAGGGCGCGCTCGGGGTGGTTCGCGTCCACCACCTCTACGCCGGTGCTCCAGCCCTGGCGCTGGGCGGCAGCCTCCAGTAAGCGGGCGCACAGCACACTGGTGACCCTGCCGTTGGGGCAGGCGGTAACAATGGCTAACTTCATGAAAAACCCTCTTATTGTTCTGTCAGCGGGCGTACCTGCACGCCACTTTCGAGGCACGCCAGGTGCGCGCCGTCGCTGATGCCGAAACCGATCTGCGTGACGGCCATGGCGGCAATCGCGGTGGCGCGGCGCAGGGTCTGCTCGGGCGCTTCGCCGCTGAGCAGACCGTGCAGCATGCCCGCCAGCAAGGAGTCGCCGGCCCCCACGGTACTGGCGACGCTGACCTTGGGCGCCGTGGCGTGCAACGCTCGGTGGGGGCTGAACCAGTTCACACCGTCGGCCCCATGGGACACCACCACATGTTCCACGCCCTGGGCGTGCAAACGCTCAGCCGCCCGGGCTTGCTGGGCGACGGTTTGCGTGGGGCAGTCGAGTGCTTCGGCAAGTTCTTCAGTGTTGGGCTTGATCAACCACGGCGCGGTCTTCAAGCCTGCGCGCAACGCTTGGCCACTGGTGTCCAGGGCGACTTTCAAACCAAGGTCCTTGAGGCACGCCAGCAAGCCCTGAAACCACTGCGGGCTGACGCCACGCGGCAAGCTGCCGGCGACCACCACCGCATCGAACTCGGGGCCGATCGCGGCGATCAGCTTGAGCAACTGTTCTTGCGCCTGCTCGCTCACCAGCGGCCCCGGGGCATTGATGTCGGTGACCCGGCCATCCGCTTCGGCAATCTTGATGTTGCTGCGGGTTTCGCCCGGCACACGAATAAACGCATCGCCAAACCCTCGGCTGGCGATCAGGGCATCGAAAGCCTCGGGGTTTTGCGCACCGAGAAATCCCCCCACGCTCACGCAATGGCCCAGATCAGCCAACACCTGCGCCACATTCACGCCCTTGCCGGCGGCATGGGTGAGCAGGGTTTCGCTGCGGTTGACCGCCCCAGGTTCCAGGCGCGCCAAACGCACCGTCAGGTCCAACGCCGGGTTCAACGTCAGAGTCAGAATGTTCGCCATTTACACGGCCTCCACAAGGGCACGCACTTGAGCAGGGGACCCCACTGCCAGTGCTTGTTGCGCCAGGCTCCGGGCCTCGCTCAGGCTGAATTCACGCACCCGCGCCTTCACTTCGGGAATGCTGCGCGCCGACACACTCAACTCATCCACCCCCAGGCCCACCAGCACCGGCACCGCCAGCGGATCGGCCGCCAACTCGCCGCACACCCCGACCCATTTGCCATGGGCGTGGGCCGCGCGCACCGTGATGTCGATCAGTTGCAACACCGCCGGGTGCAGGCCGTCAGCCTGGGCCGACAGGGTTGGGTGACCGCGGTCGATGGCCAGGGTGTACTGGGTCAAGTCATTGGTGCCGATGCTGAAGAAGTCCACTTCCTTGGCCAATACCGGCGCCAGCAGGGCCGCCGAGGGGACTTCGATCATGATGCCCAATTGCAAGTCAGCCACCGGGATTTCCAGGCGCAGGCGCTCAGTCATGTCGCGGGCCGCACGCCACTCATCAACGCTGCCGACCATGGGGAACATGATGCGCAGCGGGCGACCGTCCGCCGAACGCAGCAGTGCGCGCAGTTGCGCCTCCATGATCGGCGGGCGCTGCAGGGTCAGGCGAATACCGCGCACGCCGAGAAACGGGTTTTCCTCCTTGGCAATCGGCCAGTAAGGCAGCGGTTTGTCCCCGCCCACATCCAGGGTGCGCACCACCAGCGGCCGGCCGCCCAGGCCATCGAGCACACGGCGGTATTCGGCTTCCTGGGTGGCCTCATCCGGCGCTTGCGGATGGGCCATGAAAATCAGTTCGGTACGCAGCAAGCCAATGCCTTCGGCACCCTGCTCGACAGCGAGCGCCACACCGGCGCTTTCGCCGATATTGGCGAATACTTCGACAGCGTGTCCGTCGCGGGTCAAGGCCGGCTCATGGCGTTGCGCGGCGGCAGCCTGGAGACGTTGCTCGCGGTTATCACGCTCTTGGGTGGCGCGCTGCAAGGTTGCAGCATCGGCATCCACATGCAGGCGCCCGCATTGGCCGTCGAGCAACAGCGGCGTGCCCGAAGCCAGCAGCAGCACCGCCGGGCCCGCGCCGACCAGCGCCGGGATCCCCAGGGCACGGGCCACGATGGCGCTGTGGGCGGTGGCGCCGCCGCGTGCGGTGAGGATCCCGGCGACACGCGCCGGATCCAGCCGGGCAACGTCCGAAGGGCCGACTTCCTCCATGACCAGAATGTAGGGTTCGCTTGGCTCTTGTGGGGTTTGGATCCCACACAGTTGGGCCAGCACCCGCCGGCCAATGTCCCGCAGGTCGGCGGCGCGCTCGGCGAGCAACGTGTCCTGCAAGGATGCCTGCTGCTTGGCGGCGGCTTCGATCACGCTCATCCACGCGGCTTCGGCGCTTTCGCCTTGTTTGAGGCGGGTGTCGACTTCATCGCTCAGTTCCGGGTCGTCGAGCATTTCCTGGTGGGTGATGAAAATCTCGCGGATCGCCTTGGACGTGCTGCGCTCGATCAAGCCCTGGATATCGTGGCGCACCTCCCGCAGCGCGGTGGATAGGCGCTCGCGCTCGACGTTGGCCGACTCGCCGCGCAATGGATAGTCAAACGGCTGCAATACCTGGAGATGGGCCGGGCCGATGGCGATCCCCGGCGCGGCAGGGATTGCCTGGATCAGGCTGCCAGAGAGCGGCGCGCTGATTGGTGGTTCAACCTCAAGGGCTTCAACCCGTGCACTGACGGCCGGCAGCGGCTCGACGTCTTCACCAAGCCCCGCTTGCACCGCCGCCAACAGCGCCGGCAGCGCATCGTCGGCAATGCCGGGCTCGGCAACAAACTCCAGCACCTGGCCACGCCGGGCGCCGAGGCTGAGCAGCTTGCTCAAACTCTTGACCGACACCGCGCCGCCCTGCCCGTCGACGATGCGCACGCGGATCTCGCCGTCGAAGCCCTTCGCCAGTTGGGCCAGGGCCTTGGCCGGCCGCGCATGCAGGCCGTGGGCGTTGGCCAGGGCGATACGGGCACTGGGCCAGTCGGCAGGCAGTTCGCCCCCCAGCACTTCGAGCACCGCACGGCGGCTGGTGGCGCGCCCCAGTTCCTGGCCGCGCCCTTCAATCAGCAAGGCACACAAACGCTCAAGCAAGGCCTGGTGGGCCTCGCCGAGGCTGGCCAGGCAGAACAGGCCGTTCAAGGGCTGGCCCAGGTAGCGCATGGGCTTGTCCGGGGTGACAAAGGCCAGGCCCGGGCGCTTGACCGTTTGTTCGCTGTGCAGCCACCACAGGCCATCGCCCAGGGGCAGTGCATCGACTTGTTGCAGCACGGCCGCGAAACCATTGCTTACACAATCGGCCTGGCGCAACAGACGGGCGCCGCGCCACACCAGTTCTTCAAAATCGTCGGCGGACACCCCCAGGCCGATCATCTGCGCATCCAGCGCCAGCTCCTGGGGCGCGCCTTGCAGCAGTTTGAGCAAGGCGTCGGCCGAGGTGGCGCGGCGCAGCGCCTGGCCCAGGTCGGTTTCACCGAGGGCGCGGGTCAGCAGTTGCAGCAGGCGCAGGTGCTCATCGGACTTGGCGGCAATGCCAATCGCCAGGTAGACGATCTGGCCATCGCCCCAATCCACACCGTGGGGAAATTGCAGCAGGCGCACGCCGGTGGCGAACACCTGGTCGCGGGTTTCGGGGGTGCCGTGGGGGATCGCAATACCTTGGCCGAGAAAGGTCGAACCTTGCGCTTCACGGGCTTGCAGGCCGCTCAGGTAGCCCTCGGCGACCAGGCCATCGGCCACCAGCTGTTGGGCGAGCAGTTGCAGGGCCGCAGACTTATCCACAGCCCCCTGGCCCATGGATATCTGCTCTACGGTGAGCTCAAGCATGCCTTTCTCCTAGTTAGTGCGGGGTGCGCACTAGGTATTGTTTTGATTAAACGGTGCAAAAATAACTGACTGAGTGGTCAACTGGCAGTGGTTACTCAGCGGCGATCGTCGTAAAAATACGCTTGCTGAAACGTTTAATCTAGATTTTATGGCAGATTACTGGGTAATTCTGCATCCTTGAAGCACCACTCGGCGCTTGAGCTGCGACAATGGTCGCGTGCAGGAATCGGTTAGGATTGGACAAAATGTCGGGGCAAGCTCTAAAAAACAAGGAAATCCCGGTTTGAAACTCAGTGATATTGCACGCATAGCCGGTGTGTCCGTGACCACCGCCAGCTACGTCATCAACGGCAAGGCCCAACAGCAACGGATCAGCACCGCCACCGTCGAACGGGTGCGGGCGGTGGTCCAGGAGCATGGCTTTACCCCCAATCCCCAGGCTGCCGGGTTGCGCAGCCGGCATACCCGCACCCTGGGCTTTATCCTGCCGGACCTGGAAAACCCCAGTTACGCACGGATCGCCAAGCTGCTGGAACAAGGCGCACGGGCCCGTGGCTATCAGTTGCTGATCGCCAGCTCCGACGATGATGCCAACAGTGAGCGCCAATTGCTGCAACTGTTCCGCGCGCGGCGTTGCGATGCGTTGTTCGTTGCCAGCTGCCTGCCCGCCAGCGACGACAGTTATCGCGAGCTGCAAGCCAAGGGCCTACCGGTGATTGCCATTGACCGGGTGATGGACGCCGGACAGTTCTGCTCGGTGGTCAGCGATGACCGCCGGGCCTGCCAGCAATTGACCAGCAGCCTGCTGCACCCGCTGCCCCGGCAAATCGCGTTGATTGGCGCCCACCCTGAGCTGAGTATCAGCCAGGAACGCGCAGCGGGTTTCCGCCAGGCGCTGCAAGGCTTTGAAGGTGAGGTCCTGGTCGAGCACGGCGACGCGTTCAGCCGCGACTGTGGCCGCCAGTTGATGGAAGAACTCCTGCAACGCCTGGGGCATTTACCCGATGCGCTGGTCACCACTTCCTACGTTCTGCTGCAAGGGGTGTTTGACGCGCTGCACGACTTCCCGCTCAAGTCGCGACCGCTGCGCCTGGGCACTTTTGGTGACACCCAGTTGCTGGACTTCCTGCCGCTGCCGGTCAACGCCATGGCCCAGCAACACGCGCTGATCGCCGAAACAGCCCTGCGCCTGGCGCTGGCGGCGATTGAAGAACAGCACTACCAGCCGGGCGTGCATGCCATTGGCCGGACCTTCAAGCAGCGGATTCACGAGGCGTAGGCGTGGAGCTGATCGACAGCCACACCCACCTCGACTTCGAGGACTTCGATGCTGACCGCGACGAAGTGCTCAGGCACAGTCGCCAGCTCGGCGTGCGACGCATGGTGGTGCTGGGGGTGTACCAGCGCAATTGGCAGCGGCTATGGGACCTGGCGCAACAGGACCCGGACCTGCATGGGGCCTTCGGCCTGCACCCGGTGTACCTGGATGAGCATCGCCCCGCCGACCTGATCGAATTGGGCGACTGGCTGACCCGCCTCCAGGGCCATCGCCAACTGTGCGCCGTGGGGGAAATCGGCCTGGATTACTTTCTTGAGCACCTGGACCGCGAGCGCCAGCAAGCGCTGTTTGAAGCCCAATTGCAGTTGGCCGTGGACTTCCGCTTGCCGGCGCTGCTGCATGTGCGGCGCAGCCATGCGGCGGTTATCGCCACCCTCAAGCGCATCCGCCTGCCCCGGGGCGGGATCATCCATGCCTTCGCCGGCAGCCGCGAAGAAGCCCGCGAATACATCAAGCTGGGGTTCAAGCTGGGCCTGGGCGGTGCGCCGACCTGGCCCCAGGCCCTGCGCATGCACAAGGTCATCGCTCAGTTGCCGCTGGACTCGGTCGTACTGGAAACCGACTCGCCGGATATGGCGCCCGCCATGTACCCCGGCCAACGCAATAGCCCGCAGCACTTGCCGGCGATCTGCGGGGCCCTGGCCGCACACATGGGCATCAGCCCTTCAGTGTTGGCCGAAGCGAGTACCCGCAACGCCTGCGAAGTGTTCAACTGGCCGCTCGATAACGGGGTTGACCGCCTGTAGCGTCAGGGTCATGCGATGCCGATGCCGGGCGTGGCGCAGGGTCAGGAAGTGAATCAGGATCGCCACCAGCGACACGTTCAATTGCCCGACCTTGCTGATCAAGCCGACCCACTCCACCACCAGGGCCACCAACAAGGCCACGCAGGTCAGCACCAGCATGCTCGGGCGGAGCAGGGCCAGGTTGTCCAGGGACCTCAACTGACGCAGTTGCCTGGGACAATTGAGCAGCAGGACTTTGTGGCAATACGGGCAGTCAAAGGGCTCACTGATAGCAATGGCATTGAGCTGCCAGGGCTTGAGTACAAAGGTGATATCACAATGGGCGCAATGCCCTTTCACGCCTGGAGTTGTCGCGGTCATGGCCCTGCCTCCCGGAAGCGCTGGATGGGGTGTGAAACAAATTCTCACCCAATCCCGCGACAAAAAAAGCTCACACGGGAAAACAGGACATGCACTACATCACCAACAAACAAAACCTACAGACATGCCTTACACGCGAAAGGCACCGATCAGCTTTTTCAATTCAATCACCTGCAAAGACAATTGCCGGCTGGCCTCTTCGGTCTGGTGCGCGCCTTGGGACGCGTGCTCGCCAGCCCGATTAATCTCAACGATGTTCTGGTCGATGTCATGGGCCACCGCCGTTTGCTGCTCCACTGCTGCGGCGATTTGCTGGTTCTGATCGACAATCATGCCCACTGCGCCGAGGATATTTTCCAGGGCCAACTGGACCTTTTCCGACTGCCCGACCGTACCGCTGGCCATGGTATGGCTGCTGCCCATGGCCTTCACGGCCGCGCCAACGCCCAGGTGCAACTTGGTAATCATCTGCTCGATTTCTTCGGTGGACTGCTGGGTGCGCCGGGCCAGGGTTCGTACCTCATCGGCCACCACGGCAAACCCACGGCCCTGCTCACCCGCCCGCGCCGCCTCGATGGCCGCGTTCAGTGCCAGCAGGTTGGTTTGTTCGGCAATGCTCTTGATCACTTCCAGCACGCTGCTGATCGATTGGCTGTCGATGGCCAGTTGGTTGATCACCAGTACTGACTGGTCAATCTCCGAGGCCAGTAGCGCGATGCTGCCCTGCTGGGATTGCACCAGGCCCCGCCCGTTGAGGGTTTCATCGTTGACACTGTGGGCACTGCTGACAGCCGCTGCGGCGCTGCGCGCCACTTCATGGGCGGTCGCCGACATCTGGTTCATGGCCGTCGCCACCTGCTCGATCTGGCAGCGCTGGCCCGACACCGCCTGGTTGCTGCGCGCCGACACCGACTCCACTTGCCCGGCCTGATGCTCGACTTCCTGGACGGTCTGCCCGACCCGCTCGATCAGGTCATGGATTTTCGCCACGGTGCCATTGAACACCTCGCCCAATTCACCCAGCTCATCGCGACTCTGGGATTTGAAGCTGACGGTCATGTCCCCGGCGGCGACCTTATCCATCATCGCGCCCAGGTGGCGCAGGGTGGTACGGGTCGACGCGTAGAAACCGCCGTACAGATAGAAGATCAGCAGGAACACCGCCGCCAGCGCCGCGACCAGCACCACCATGTGCGTGCGGTTCTGGGCCAGGCGCTGTTGCAGTTGCTGGTCGAGGAAGGACAGGGTCGCGTCGTCCAGTTGATAGGTCTTGGCCATCAAGGCCGTCACTTCGTCATAGAAGGTCTGCCACGGGGCCTCCAGGGTTTCGGCCATCACCACCTGCTCTTCAAACAACTCGCTGGCCTGCTTGAGGCTGGCCTGGCTGGCTTGGGCCAAGGCATCCAACGAGGCATGGGCGGCCTTGCTGGAACCGAGGGCGTCCTGCACTTTCAAGCCGTATTCGGCCTGGAGTTTTTCCAATTGCTGCAGCAGTTCGTCAAAGCGCGTGCTGGACGATGAATTGAGAAAGCCCTGGCCCAGGGAGTACGCGCCCATGGCCCGGCCTTCGCCCAGGGTCTGGGTGACTTGCGGGGTGACGCTGGTCACCAGTTCGCTGAGTTGGCGTACATCGCCCTGGGCATCGCGGCTCAACCCCGAGTGGCTGGCGATGATCTGGCTGAACATCTGCGCCGTGTTCAGCAATTTGCCGATCAAGGCACTTTTGCTCAGCAGTGAAGATTCCGTTTGCTGGGCCTTGAAGGCGGCGATCATCTCATCGCGCTTGCCCTCGAACACTGCAACCTGCTCGGGGTCGGCGGTCATCGCCTGGAAACCCTGCATGCGCTCAAGTACGCGCTGCTCCAGGGCGGTGATGCGGCTTTCGATATCCCCCGCCTTGCCCGCCTGGCCGAGGGTGGCGTTGATCTGCACCTGATTGTTCAGAGTTTCCAGGTCGCGGCGCAGGATCAGGCTGCTGCCCAGCAGGTCCAGGCTCTGCAACTCAACCTGCGTGCCCTGAAACTCACGCCAGGAGTCGCGTACCAGGTAATAGTTGGTCACCAGCATCGGCAGGAAAAACAACACACTGATCAGGCTGAACTTCATGCCGAAGCTCAGGCGATTCATCAGGGCGATGGCGGGATAGAGCAAGCTCTTCACAGATGAACTCCCTTTTCTTTTATTTTTATTGACGGCGCAGGGCAGCGGCAGAAAGCCACTATTGGGCGCGCTGTCTGTATAGCTTAAATCGGCGGGGAGTTTTGTAACTTAAGGTTAACGCGATCAACGGGGCCTGGCGGCCGACCGATTTTTGAAGCCACTACGGGCTCTTTGTGGGAGCGGGCTTGCCCGCGATAGCGGTGTGTCAGTACCGGATTTTTTGACTGCTACACCGCATCGCGGGCAAGCCCGCTCCCACACAAGCCCGCTCTCACAAGAGCTGTTTTTCAGGGCAAGACAGTCCAGATCGCAAACCCGGCGTACCACAACACGGCGGCGCGCAGCAGCAGTTCCCACAACCGGTCCAGGCTATTGATCCCTTCGGCACCCACCACCGGCGCAGGAATTTCGCCGGCCACCAGGCCCACTTTTTCCACCAGTTGCGCCGCACTGATATCCCAGCTCAGCAGCTCATGCAGCATCACCCGGCTGACCGCGACAAAGTTGCCGACCAAGGCAAAGCTCGCCGCCAATAACCGCACCGGCAACCAGTCGAATGCATGGCGCAATTGCCCGGCACGCTCGACCACCAGCGGGTTCTGCCCGTGTTCACTGGCCAGCGCCAGCAGGCGGTAGGCCAGGGCCACCACCGGGCCGAGGAGGAAGTACCAGAAAATTACCGCAAAAAAGCTCTGGTAGGCCTGCCACAGCAAATGGCCCTGGACCCGCTCCAGCAGTTGCTCGCCGCTGTCCGCGCCAATGCCCAGGTCACGTTCGGCAACATGTTCCGCCGCTTGCAGGTCCCCCCGGCGCCAGGCATCGCGAAACGGCCCCAACTGGCCCAGCAGATCGCCGCGGCCCAGGCTGTAGATCACCACCAGCAGGTGCACCGGCAGCGCCAGCAAGCCATAGGCCACTGGCTCCAGGACCAGCAGCAACAGCCCCAGCAGCGCCACCGGCAGCAATACCAGCAGCACCAGGATCAGCCAGGGTTGTTTGCCCAGCCGCGCGCTCGATTCAAGCCGGGCCAGTTCGCGCAGCCAACGGCCATCGCGCTGTACCCGCGAACGCAAGGCCGAGAACTTCTCGATCCACACCGCCAGCACCAACACCAGGAAACTCATTGTGCATGTCCTCCATCCTGCAAGGCGCCGCGAAAACGCGCCCAATCAAAAGCCGGTCCAGGATCGGTCTTGCGTCCTGGGGCGATGTCACTATGACCGCAAATACGCTGGAGCGTGATTCCCGGGTAAGCGGCCAGCAATTGGCGACTCAGTTCAATCAGGGAGTGGTACTGGGCATCGGTAAAGGGTTGCTCGTCAGTCCCTTCAAGCTCGATCCCCAGGGAAAAGTCATTGCAGGTCTCGCGCCCCTCGAAACAGGAGACGCCAGCATGCCAGGCACGGTCCTGGCAGGAGACAAACTGCGTCACCGCACCGTCGCGCTCAATCAGAAAGTGCGCAGAAACCCGTAAGTCGGCAATGCCTTCAAAGTAGGGATGTTCCGTGACATCCAGGCGATTCTGGAAAAATGCCTGCACTTTGCCTGTGGCGAACTGGGCCGGTGGCAAGCTGATGTTATGCACCACCAACAGGGAAATCTCGCCGCCCGGGCGTTCATTGAAGTTGGGCGATGGGCAATGGGCAATGCCCTGGCACCAACCGCTGGTGGGGTCCAACTGCATACAGGTTCCTTGCGCAAGACTTGAGAGCGCTCAGTATGCCGTGATCCGCCGGGTGGTTGCGATCACTTGGCACGATTGAGTTGGCGCAGGCTGCCAATCACCGACGCCAGCGCACGGTCGAACAACAAGGCATCATCCAGGGTGCGGACCGCGCCACGCTTGAACTCCAGGGCCAGCTCGGTGCAGGTTTTCTCCAGCACCTTGAGGCCGGTACGATTGACAAATATATAGCTGTTGGCCGGCGCGATAATCGCCGTCAGCTTGCAGCGCAGGGTGTTTTCCTCATCTTCGCGAAACTCCACCCAACTGCCGATGCGCAATTGGCGGACCTTGAGCAGGTCGGGATCATCCTCCGCCAGGCTGACCGTCTCGCACGGCAGCGCCGCGCTCGAGTCCTCGCGCACCTCGACCAGCGCCACGCTGGGCAGCGTCGCCCCCTGGAACGCCTGGGTATGCAAGGCCTGTAACTGGATAAAAAACTCGCGGGTGACAAAGGAATCAAACGCCGCCTCGCTCAGCCCATCACGCAGGGCCTTGAGCAATGCGGGCAATTGCTCCAGCAAACGGCGACCGGCCTCGGTGTCCTCACTCAGGCCGACACTCCAGATCAATTCGTCCATGGCCCGCAACCGCGCCTGCCATTGCGGCGAGTGCTGCCCGTGCTTGAGGCATTCGAGCAACAGGACCTGGCTCCAGGCCTGTTGCAGGAACTGCACCACGACATGCGGCAAGACCTTGCCCAACAAACGCTGGTTGACCGCATCGGCGACCCGCTGCCGGGCCTGCTCGGTGCGGGCGCGCCCTTCCTCGGCGTCGCGGGTACGCTGTTCCAGCAGCTCACTGCGGCGGCGCTCGTCCTGGGTAAAGGCGGTGAACTCGTGCAGGAGCACGGAGAAAATCGCCGGGTCATCGACAAAATCGTTCAACAGGCGCTGCACCACCTGCTCGATGCGCACGTACAGGCTGTCGCGTTGATAGTCGTCACGCTTGCCCCACCCCATGGCGGCGGTCCCGATTTCATTGAGCAGGCGCCGCGCCGGGTGGCTGCCACGGCTGAAAAAACTCTTGTCCAGCACGGCCACTTTCAACATGGGAATCTGCAGGCGCGCAATCAGCACCTTGAGGGACTCAGGCAAGGTGCGGTCGTCGAGGATAAACTCGAACAACATGGCGATCAGGTTGATCACATCCTCGTCGGCCTCTTCCACTACCCGCGACTTGCCACTCTTGACGCTGACCCGGGTGAGCAGTTCTTCCAATTGGCGGCGCAGGTCAAAATCGTCCTCGACCGCCGGCTCCGGCACATATTGCTGCAGATGGGACAACAGGCGCAGTAGGTCGCGGGTCGAAATGGGCTGGGCCTGGGCGCTGGCCTCCAGGGTCGGGGCCACGCTGCCGCGTACCGTCAGCAGCAGTTCTTGCAGGGCGGCGAAGACTTGTTGCTCGGCCTCGTCGGCCTGGCCGGCCGCCGGGGCCGCCTCGACGGGCGGACGGGCCCGGCTGGCGCGCTCGCCGGCCCGCCGTGACGGTACGGCCTTGAGTTCAGGCAGCACGCCGGTGGCGACCAGCAACTGGTTGGCCTCGCCGTACAGCAGGTCGGCATCGCTGAGGACGTACTTTTCAAACAGTTTCAAAATGATCAGCTTGACCCGGATCTCCACCCCCAGGCTGCGCCCGGCCCGCAGGAAGAACTCGCAGAGCATCGCCGGGCCCAGGGGGTTTTCCCGGTCATCCAGGCGCTTGCCCAACAACGCGCCCAGACGGGCGGTCAATTGCCCCAGGGCCAGGCCGTCACGGTGCATGACCTTGTCGAGCATGGCCTCCAGGGCCACGGCTTTTTCCAGGTCGTCGGCCGACACACCCGGCGCTGCGTCGTAGGAGACCGTCGGCAACAGCAACTCACCCTGCCCCGCCTGCCCCAGGTTGGCGAACGCGGCAAAGAGCTGCTCCATGAACACACGCTCGAAGTTCTTGCGCTTGAGGCGCAGGTCGCGCATGGCTTCAAAGAAAATATTGTGGTCGGCACTGTTGCGGGCCTTATCGGCCATTTCAAACAGGGTGTCGTCGGCGTTATCGAACAGCTCCTGCAAACCCCGGTCGAGCTGCTGCGTGGCCTTGTCCCGCACCTGGAGCACGATCACGGGCAGGCGGGCGAGCGGCGACGGCATCGCTTGTGCGGCGATCTTATTGATCGGCACCACCTTTGCGTCATTGTGCATGCTGGCCTCCTGGAACGACGGGTTCGGTTTTGTGAACGCTCGCAGCAACCGCCGATGGAATACTGGCGGGGACTGCGATTATCTGTAGATCACCGAGACGTCAAAGCTATGACGCCAATTGCAAGGCGCGAGATTATCTTGCAAATAGCCCCTCTAGCGCCAGCAAACTCTGTAGGCGCTTTGTAATCAGGCAGGTTATGGCGGCATACCTTGGGTTCGGCGCTGCCATGCCCCTATAATCAAGGCACTTTGTATGTGGAGCCCGCTATGCCGAATCTACGCCTCGCCGACCTCACCGCCGAAATCGAAGCCAACGTGCGCCGCGCACTGCTGGAAGACATCGGCAGCGGCGATATCACCGCGCAATTGATCCCGGCCGAACGGCTGGCCAAGGCCACGATCATCACCCGTGATACCGCCGTCATCAGCGGCACCGCCTGGGTCGATGCTGTGTTCCGCCAGTTGGACCCACGGGTTGCTGTGCATTGGCAGGTGCGCGACGGTGAACGCGTCAGCCCCAACCAGGCGCTGTTCCACCTCGAAGGCCCCGCCCGCTCATTGCTGACGGGGGAACGCAGTGCGCTGAATTTTTTGCAGCTGTTGTCGGGCGTGGCCACGCGCGCGCAGTACCTGGCGGACTTTGTCGCCACCACCCAGGTCAAGTTGCTGGATACCCGCAAGACCCTGCCGGGCCTGCGCCTGGCGCAAAAATACGCGGTGACCTGCGGCGGTTGCCACAACCACCGCATCGGCCTGTATGACGCGTTCCTGATCAAGGAAAACCATATCGCCGCCTGCGGTGGCATTGCCCAGGCCATTATTGCCGCCCACAAGATCGCCCCAGGCAAGCCGGTGGAAGTCGAAGTGGAAAGCCTGCAAGAGTTACGCGAAGCCCTGGCGGCAGGCGCCGATATCATCATGCTGGATGAGTTGAGCCTGGACGACATGCGCGAAGCCGTACGCTTGAACGGCGGCAAGGCCAAGCTGGAAGCCAGTGGCGGGATCAATGAAAGCACCTTGCTGCCCATTGCCGAGACCGGTGTGGACTACATCTCCATCGGGGCGATGACCAAGGATGTGAAGGCGGTGGATTTGTCGATGCGGCTCAGTCTCTGAGTCGCTGCACGCCTCAAGCTGCAAGCGCGCCTGGCGACACTTGCGGCTTGAAACCTGCCACTGCTTTTAGACCACCAAATCATTCATCTCGCAGTACTCTTCCCACTCGACACCCAACACCTCGGCCGCCTCTTTGTGTAGGGCCAGGCGTGCCGTCTCGAACTCTTCCGGCGTGGACGTGTACTTGAGGGTCAGTTCCCAAGGCTGGAAGCCCTGGCTCTCGGCCTCGTCCTCGAATGCCCACTGGATCTGGTCGCGCTGGTCATCAGCGCTCAGGTCCTTGATCTCTTCCTTAAGCTGCGGCGACTCCTCGAGGTACTGCTTGAGGGCTGCTGCGTGCCGCACTTCCTGGGTCATTGCTGTCGTGGTCATGTCGTTCTCTTAAGATCGAGGAATGGGGATGCATCTGGGTCATCAAGGTTGCGCAGATACAAAAGAACGGGCATGAATACCGGTTCATCTGGCCTTCAGAACCATTCTGGGATCATCTGAAAACTGTGGTGCCTTTTTGCCCGAGACAGGAATCGAACCTGCGACCTTCGCGTTACGAGTGCGCTGCTCTACCAACTGAGCTACACGGGCGGTGGGCTAAAGCTAGCACTGCATTGGGCGCCCGGCAACTTACCGGATGTGCGGCGCAATGACGCCCTGGACCCAGAAGCGTGGCTGCAGATGGCCTTTGGCAATATCGATGTAGTGTTGGCTGCGCTCGGTGGCGCCTGGCAGGTCGCGGAACACGACCAATACCAGCAACGCCACCGAGAACACCGCCGACGCCTGCCAGGCCCGGTACAACAGCGGTATCGGCTCGATAGCCGGCGTGCGCCACGGATGCAATGCCATCAACCAGCCCACCACCAGCGCCAACCAGAGTTGCGAATAGGGCATCACCATCACCCCATCGACCATGGCCTGCAGCGTTGCGCCCAGCAGCGCGGCAAACAGGCACAGGCGCAGCAGGTCTTGCGCTGACCCTACCGCCCCTTGCCGATAAATGACCATCAACGTGGCCCAACCGCCGCGCAGCGCCAGCAGCGCCACACATAGGGCCGAGGGCACGCCCCATTCGCTGGCCCATTGCAGGATTGCCTGGTGCGGATGGGCAGCAATCGGGTTGGGGATATCGGCAAAGTGCATCGGCCCGAAACCGAGCCATGGCCGTTCGCGGATCATCTCCCAGGCTTGCCACCAGATCACTTCACGACCGGAAAGGCTGGTGGTGAGCCGGTCATTGGAAAGGCTGGCAATTTCCAGCCCCAGGTAACGCGCCAGGGCCGTGAACAACAACCAGTACAAGAACAGCCCGCCGCACAGTGCAGCCAACTGCCAGATCAACCAGCGACGCCCCGCTGCCCCCAGGCAAGCCAGGACGATTGCCGCAACGCCGATGCCCAGCCAGGTGCCACGGGTACCGCCACTGATTGCAATCAACCACCAGGCACACAGCAGGGCGAACACCAGCCCACGCGCCAACCGCGAGGTACTCGCAAGCAGCAGCGGCAACGCCAGCAAGGGCAAGGTAAAGGTCTGGAACTGGCCGTAGAAGCGCTTGTTGGAGAACCCGGAAAGCAGCAGATCGGTGTCCAGTGTCGGTTCGCCATTGGTAAACGCCAGCACGCCTGCATACC
Source organism: Pseudomonas sp. GW821-FHT01D09 (assembly GCF_059422465.1). Lineage (NCBI taxonomy): Bacteria > Pseudomonadati > Pseudomonadota > Gammaproteobacteria > Pseudomonadales > Pseudomonadaceae > Pseudomonas > Pseudomonas sp. GW821-FHT01D09. Next base: position 7,928 of record NZ_JBWKWY010000041.1, on the reverse strand, counting down.
CATATTGCAGGACCTTGATCAGGCACAGCAGCAACACAAACAGGATCAGCACCTGATCCAGGGTTTGCTCGCCATTGCGCCGCAACCGGGCAAAAGCCGCGGCAATCACCCCGCAGGTGATCATCAACGCCCACTCGGTCAACGCCCAGAGTGGCTGGTGGGCCCACCACGCAGAGACCAGGCCCAGGCCGAACACCAGTGCCAGGCCGATAGCGGTGGGCTTGTCGACCAGGCGCATGGCAGGAGTCGCCAGGCCATAGAGCAACGCACACACGCCGACGCCGACCTGCATCACACGCTGCCAGTCATGCCCACTGAAGGCCAGGGTGATGCCCAGTAGCAAAAGGCTCAGCGCCACCACCAGGAACACGCTGCCTCGTTGTTGCACGGATAACGTCATGGGCAACCTGTACTTGGGGGCCCGTCATGCCGGGCCCCCGTCACTGATGTGGGTGGCCAGGGCTCAGTTGCCAGCAGCGCAACCCTTGGCCACATACTGCTCGTCAGCATTGGTGGTGCACGTCCAACCGTCACGGGCACTGCGCGCCAGAGTAATGAGCTTGCCCTGGATCGGCGCAGGCGCATCGAGGATCTCGCAGGCGATCGAGCCCGTCCCCGCAGCCACATCACCCGCCACGCTGATCACGCAGTTGGCGGTCGGGCTGGTGCCGCCGATCAGCGCCAGCGTGGGCACCGTGCCCTGGTTGAAGGTGTCTTCAAAGCCCGCCTTCAACGCCGAGATTTCCGCCAACCCCGCCGTGAACTTGGCCTTGGCCTGGTGCTTGGTATACATGGGCAGGCCAATGGTGGCCAAGATGCCAATGATCGCCACGACGATCAACAACTCGATCAAAGTAAAGCCGTTCTGACGCATCACACTCACTCTCCAGAATAAAACCCCATCGCAAGGCACATCCTGCGCCCTGCCCTCAACAACCGCGCCAGTGTACTCATCCGCGCCGGGCCAGGCCCTCATAAGACGCACAATCTGACATTTTTCCCCTGCCCAATAGCCTGACAGACACAGAGGCCTGGCTAAGCTGTCAATCGTCACTTGCCGATGAGCTGCCGCACCCGATGAAGGATGTCACCGTGAACCCCACCGCCACCTACGCCTGGGAAGGCACGCTGCGCAATGGCCGCAAGGTGTCCGGCGAAACCCGTGGCCATAGCCCGGCCGTGATCAAGGCCCAATTGCGCCGGCAAGGTATCAACCCGGTGCGGGTGCAGATGCGCTCCAGCCTGCTTGCCGGCCTGCGCGACCCCATCACCCCAGCCGATATTGCGCTGTTCACCCGTCAACTGGCGACCCTGCTGAAGGCGGGAATCCCCCTGCTGCAAGCCTTCGATATGATTGGCGAAGGCTTTGACAGCCGGGCCATGCGCACGATGGTCCAGGGATTGAAGCAGGAGATTGCCGCCGGCAACAGCCTGACCGGCGCCCTCTTGAAACAGCCGCAGTGCTTCAACCCCCTGTATTGCAGCCTGATCGCGGCCGGCGAACAGGCCGGCACCCTGGAAACCCTGCTGGAGCGGGTCGCCACCCACCTGGAGAAGAGCCAACGCCTCAAGGCGCGGATCAAAAAGGCCATGACCTATCCGCTGGTGGTCCTGCTCGTGGCTACGCTGGTCAGCAGCATCTTGCTGATCCACGTCGTGCCTCAATTTGAAAGCCTGTTCGCCGGCATCGACACACCGCTGCCGCGCTTTACCCTGCTGGTTATCATGCTGTCCGAATTCATGCAGGGCGCCTGGTGGATGCTGTTGCTGGCCCTGGCCGCGACTGCCTGGGGGATACGCCACGGCTACCGTCGACATAGCGGTTTTCGCCTGTGGCTGGATGCCGGTTTGTTGAAACTGCCGTTGGCAGGCACACTGCTGAAAAAAACCGCAGTCGCCCGCTACGCCCGTACACTTGCCACCACCTTTGCCGCCGGCGTACCGCTGGCACAGGCACTGGACTCAGTGGCCGGCGCCGCCGGCAACGAGCGCTTCACACGAGCAATCACGCGGATGCGCCAGGACGTGGCAATAGGCATGCAATTGAATCGAACCATGAGCGCCAGTGGCCTGTTCCCAGGCATGGCGGTCCAGATGACGGCCATCGGCGAAGAGTCGGGCGCGCTGGACAGCATGCTGGAGAAGGTCGCTGACCATTATGAAACGGACGTCGACCATCTGGTGGACAACCTGACCAGCCTGATGGAGCCGCTGATCATGGTGGTGCTGGGCAGCATTGTCGGGGCGCTGGTGATCGCCATGTACCTGCCGATCTTCCAGCTTGGCACGGCGTTTTGAACATGACCCTTGGCCAACTCCTGATCCTTCATCCCTGGCTGTTCGTCTGGGCTTCCCTGGTACTGGGGCTGATCGTCGGCAGCTTCCTCAACGTGCTGGTGTGGCGCCTGCCAACCATGCTCGAACGGGACTGGCGCGCCCAGGCCCATGAAATACTCGGCCTGCCCCCCGAACCCAGCGGCCCGACCTATAACCTGCTGCACCCCAACTCCTGCTGCCCACACTGCTCGCAGCCGATTCGCCCCTGGGAAAATATCCCGGTGCTCAGCTACCTGCTGCTCAGGGGGCGCTGCGCACGGTGCCACGGCTCCATCAGCCCACGCTACCCGCTTGTCGAACTGGCCTGCGGGCTGCTCTCGGCCTTTATTGCCTGGCACTACGGCTTCGGCTGGCCGGCCGCCGGGGTGCTGTTCTTGAGCTGGGGCCTGCTGGCCATGAGCCTGATCGACGCCGATCACCAACTGCTGCCGGATGTGCTGGTGCTGCCACTGCTGTGGCTGGGGCTGATCCTCAATTATTTTGAACTGTACGTAACCTTGCCCGATGCTCTGCTGGGCGCGGTCGTTGGTTACCTGAGCCTGTGGTCGGTGTTCTGGCTGTTCAAGTTATGCACAGGCAAGGACGGCATGGGCTATGGCGACTTCAAGCTCTTGGCCATGCTCGGCGCCTGGGGTGGCTGGCAGATCCTGCCACTGACGCTGCTGCTGGCCTCGCTGGTAGGCGCGATAGCCGGGGTGATTGTGTTGCGCCTGCGTCATGCGCAGACGTCGACGCCCCTGCCTTTTGGTCCCTATCTGGCAATTGCCGGCTGGATTGCATTGCTCTGGGGTGGTCAAATAACCGACTTCTATTTGCAGTCTGTCGGTTTCAGATGACCACTTCTGTCGCAACACCCTGGATTCTTGGCCTGACGGGCGGCATCGGCAGCGGCAAAAGCGCTGCAGCCCAGCACTTTATCGACCTTGGCGTGGACCTGATCGACGCTGACCACGCCTCACGTTGGGTGGTGGAGCCCGGCCGCCCGGCGCTGGCCAAGATTGCCGAACACTTCGGCGGCGCGATCCTGCTGCCCGATGGCCAGTTGGATCGCGCGGCCTTGCGCCAGCGCATTTTCCAGGCACCGCAAGAACGCCGGTGGCTAGAGGCCCTGCTGCACCCGCTGATTGCCGACGAGATCCGCAACCACTTGGCCCGCGCCCGCTCGCCCTATGCGATCCTGGTATCGCCGTTGTTGATCGAGTCGGGCCAGTCCGCCATGACCCAGCGCATCCTGGTGATCGATGTGCCGCAAGCAACACAGATTCAGCGTACCCTGCTGCGCGATGGCATCAGCGAAGAACAGGTGCAGGCGATTCTCAAGGCCCAGGCCTCCCGGGAAGAGCGCTTGCGCCATGCCGACGATGTACTGGTCAATGACCAGGACCTGGCCTGGCTACAGGCCGAGGTCGAGCGACTGCACCACTTTTACCTTACTTTGCGTGGAGGCCGAACATGAGCCAACCCTTGACCGTCGAATGCCCAACCTGCGGCGCACCCGTGGAATGGAAAGCGACCAACCTCAACCGGCCATTCTGCTCGGATCGCTGCAAACTGATCGACCTGGGCGCCTGGGCTGCGGAGGAACACAAGATTCCGGTCAGCCCGGACGCTGAAGACGAACTGTTCTCCGAAGACCTGCCACCGCGGGCCCACTAAGGTCGCATAAAGCCGTAGTCCTGCTGGTCGTCGAGGTTTTCTGCAAGAAACAGCAACTCGTCGGCCAGGTCTTCGGCACTGCGTACGCCCTTGCTCTGCTGCACCACCGCACTGAGCAAGGCGCGCAGGCTCAAGCCCGGGTCAAAACCGATTTCCTGTGCCGCATCCTGGCTTCTGCGCAACTCCTGCCGTGCCCACTCGTACACACTCATGATCGTGCTCCTGGAAGTTTCGCAGAGCATGCGACCACTTTTGCGTTCCGCCTTTGATTTGGATCAAGGGCGTGAATTGTCATCTTTCCAGGGCGCCGAGAGGTAGCGCGTACGGTTGAACGTCTCCAGCCACTCCGGGCAAAACACCACCAAGGCACTGATCACCATGCCGTTGATAAAGGCTTCGGGAAAGATGATCAACCACAGGTAACCGATAAAATCCTCGATCCACTCGGGCATGGCAAAGCGGCCGTCCAGCCACAGCAGGCCCAGGCCAGCCAACAGGCACAGCAACGCCGACAAGGCGGCGGCAAAAAAACCGGAACAGAAGATATACACAAAGGGATTGCGCGGCTGCGCCCGCTCCACCAGCAGCGCGCACGTCTCGGTCACCAGTACCGGCAGCAGGACCAGCAGCGCGCCATTGACCCCGACCGCCGCCAAGTCCTGGCGCCCGAGCAGCACAAGGCCCAATTGCGCCGCTAGCCCACCGACAATTGCCAGGGGCCAGTCGAGTAGCAGGGTCACGGCGGTCATGCCGATAAAGTGGTAGGACACCCCGCTATCGAAGTCCCGGCGCACCAGCCACAACATAAACAGCGCGAACACCGTGCCAAACAACAGATGCTGGCGCCGCCGGTCGGCAAACAGCTCGACCCAGGACGAGCGCAGGATCGCCCAGACAATCACCGGTGCATACAGCAGCCAGCCCAGCCGCAGGGTTTGCGGCGCCAGCATGGCGGCACTGATCACGGCTGTACCTGCTCCAGGGCCTGGCGCAGTTCGGCGGCAGAGGCGTACTCATGGCGCGCGACCAGCTTGCCGTCCTCCAACTGCAACCACAGCACTTTATCCACAGGCGCCGGATAACGCACAGCGATCCGCGCATCACGGTCGAGCATCACCCGGTAGTTATAGGCCTGCATCGCCGGGACGGCGAAGAGCTTGGCAATCAGCCTTGGCATGCGCTGGATATCGGCGACAAACACCACATGGCGTGCCTCCAGATACCCCTTGGGCCGGCCCTGCAAGGCCGCATCCACCTGCTTGGCGGCGTCCATGCTGCGCGCTACCAGCAGGACCTGCGCCTGGTTATCCAGGGTATAGGCCTGGTCGAACTGGTCGAGCAGGGTCCACGGCGCCAGCCGCTCCCCCAGCTCAACCGCTTGGGCCCAAAGGGGCAAAAAGCTCAGCAACACCGCAACCCAAAACTTCACCGCGAACTCCTTGTGTAAACCGTCAACTGAAGCGCCAGTCTACACCGAGCCTTTTCACACGGGACTTCCTGCGGTCATCATTTGAACGCTAAGCTGCAAGCATGGATGACTCAGATTATTTGCGCCTGCTCACCATAGCGGCCGAACAAGCCAACGCGTTCCTGTCCAATGCCCGCAAATGGGAGCGTGAGCGTTGGGTCTGCCAGCGCCTGCTGCAAGGCCTGAATGTGCCCTACCGTGCCGAAGAGTTTCATGCCGCCGGTCAAGAACCGCCGGACGTGCTGTTTCGCGATGCCAGTTTCGAGGTGTTTTTTGTCCTCGACGAAGGCCGGCGCCTGAATGACGAATGGCGCGACGAACTGCTGCGCCGGCGCAGTGCTTTTTCCCTGAGCCAACTGGTACGGCGCGAGGCCAAGCCCAGGCGCATTCCCGCCCATGAGTTCCTCCTGCGCCTGGCGCCGACCTTGCGCAAGAAGGCCCATAACTACAAAGAGCGCGGCATGGACCTGGGAGAGCTGGATATCATCGCCTTTGCCAGCCTCAAGCGCGAAGTGCTGGACCTCAACAGCCATTTCCCACCGCCCACCGAATACCTGCGCCAGGGCTGGCGCTCGCTGTCATTGGTCGGCCCGACCTTTGCGCGGGTGTTATTCGCCCACCCGGACGCACCGGATTTCTTGCGCAACAACCTGGGGCGCAGCATAGTGTTCGACGTGGGTATCAGCCTGTAACGTGATCCCCCTCAGCAACGTCTACCTGACGAGGCCTTTATGACCAGCCGCCTGAACCCTGACGACCAACAACATGTCGAAGAGTACCTGCAACTGTCCCAGCACCAGGTTGAGCGCAAGCCTTTCCGGCCGTGGCTGCTCCTTGGGGTGGTACTGGTTGTGGTGATTGCCCTGGGCTTTCTGAGCCGCCTTTTGAGTTACCTGACGCTATGAGCTGCCTGGCGCTCGCTCGGGTAACCGCACCGATTTCTTTTAGCCTTGCGAGATACCCCCATGACCCATCGTATTATTATCGTCGGCGGCGGCGCCGGCGGCCTGGAGTTGGCTACCCGTCTGGGTAAGACCCTGGGCAAGCGCGGCAGCGCCAGTGTCACGCTGGTGGACACCAACCTGACCCACATCTGGAAGCCCCTGTTGCATGAGGTGGCCGCCGGTTCGCTGAACTCCTCTGAAGACGAACTCAATTATGTTGCCCAGGCCAAATGGAACCACTTCGAGTTCCAACTGGGGCGCATGAGCGGGCTTGATCGTGAACAGAAGAAGATCCAGCTGGCCGCGACCCTTGATGAAGAAGGCCGCGAGCTGGTGCCCGCGCGCGTGCTGGGTTATGACACCCTGGTGATTGCCGTCGGCAGCACCACCAACGACTTCGGCACCGAAGGCGCGGCACAGCATTGCCTGTTCCTCGATACCCGCAAGCAGGCCGAACGTTTCCACCAGCAATTGCTCAACCACTACCTGCGCGCCCATGCCGGGCAAACCGATGTGGTGGAACAGATCAGCGTGGCAATCGTTGGCGCCGGCGCCACCGGAGTCGAACTGGCCGCCGAACTGCACAATGCCGCCCACGAACTGGCGGCCTATGGCCTGGACCGGATCAAGCCGGAAAACATGCACATCACCCTGATCGAAGCCGGCCCTCGGGTATTGCCAGCCCTGCCAGAGCGGATCAGCGGGCCTGTGCATAAAACCCTGGAAAAACTTGGCGTGACGGTCATGACCAACTCGGCCGTGAGCGAAGTCACCGCCGAGAGCCTGATTACCAGCAGTGGCCAGGTGATTCCCGCCAGCCTCAAGGTGTGGGCCGCCGGGATTCGCGCGCCAGGTTTCCTCAAGGATATCGACGGCCTGGAGACCAACCGCATCAACCAACTGCAGGTGCTGCCAACGCTGCAGACCACCCGTGACGAGAATATCTTCGCCTTCGGTGACTGCGCCGCCTGCCCGCAGCCAGGCACCGACCGCAACGTTCCACCACGGGCGCAAGCGGCGCACCAGCAGGCGTCGCTGCTGGCCAAGTCCCTGAAGTTGCGCATCGAAGGCAAGGCACTGCCCAGCTACAAGTACACCGACTATGGCTCCCTGATCTCGCTGTCGCGTTTTTCGGCTGTGGGTAACTTGATGGGCAACCTGACCGGCAGTGTGATGCTCGAAGGCTGGCTGGCGCGGATGTTCTATGTGTCGCTGTACCGCATGCACCAGATGGCGCTGTACGGGTTCTTCCGCACGATGATGCTGATGCTGGGCAGCAAGATTGGCCGAGGCACCGAGCCGCGGCTCAAGCTCCACTAACAACGCGGTCCCGGGTGGGGCTGCTCAATGTGGGAGGGGGCTTGCCTCTTCCCACATTTGATCGAGGTAACTTCAGCTTTTGCACAGGCCAAAAAAATCCCCGTATCTTTCGATACGAGGATTTTTAATATGGTCGGGGTAAGGGGATTCGAACTCCTGACATCCTGCTCCCAAAGCAGGCGCGCTACCGGACTGCGCTATAC